>JACRCS010000883.1 GCA_016218905.1 Deltaproteobacteria bacterium | reverse complement strand
TCGACGACAGCTTCGCCCGCATCATCAAGGCCGTGGAGCAGGGCCGCGGAGTGTACGCGAACGTGAAGAAGATGGTCACGTACATCTTCTCCCACAACTTCGCCGAGCTCTTCCCCTTGGAGCCGGAGACCGGAGAGCCGTTCCGCCTATCCGCAGTGAAGCCGGGGCGCCCCGTCACTCTCACCGCCCACTATCCCCGTCCTGGACCCGCGTCCGTCCACCTTCACCTCCTCGTGAACGCGACCGCGCTCGTAAACGACGAGGGCGCGCACCTCGGCTGGGTCGTGAGCCTCGCGGACATGACGGCCCAGAAGCAGGTGGAGCAGGAGCTCCGCCGCGCGAGGGAGGCGGCCGAGAGCGCCGCGCGGGCCAAGAGCGACTTCCTCGCGAACATGAGCCACGAGATTCGCACGCCCATGAACGCGGTGATCGGCTTCACGGACCTCCTCTTCGCCACGCAGCTGACGGACGAACAGCGCCGCTACGTCGAGCTGGTGAAGAGCTCCGGCGAGGCGCTCCTGGACGTCGTGAACGACGTGCTCGACCTCTCGAAAATGGAGGCCGGAAAGTTCGATTTCGTCGACGAGCCGTACGACCTGCGGGACCTGACCGAGAAGGTCGGCCGCACGCTGGGGGTGCGGGCGCACCAGAAAGGGCTCGAGCTCACGGTCCACGTGCCCTTCGCCGTACCGACCGCCCTCGTTGGCGATCCGGGGAGGCTGCGCCAGGTGCTCATCAACCTGCTCGGGAACGCGGTCAAGTTCACGGAGAAGGGAGAGGTCCACCTCTCGGTCCGAGAGGTCGAGCCGCCGGCGGGACCCGACGGCCGCCTGTGGCTTCGGTTCTCGGTCCGGGATAGCGGCATCGGAATCCCGCCGGAGAAGATTCAAGAGCTCTTCCAGAGCTTCCAGCAGCTCGACTCCTCCAGCACGCGCCGTCACGAGGGTACCGGCCTCGGCCTCTTCATCTCCCGGCGGATCGTCGAGCAGATGGGAGGCACGATCCAGGTGCAGAGCGAGAAGGGAAAGGGGAGCACCTTCTCCTTCGCCGTGCCCACCCGGGTGCAGCAAGGCTTGCCTGAAGCCAGCGTCTGCGAGAAGCCGGTTCCGGTGCTCCGGGGCCAGAAAGTGCTCGTCGTCGACGACAACCCGACGAACCGGATGATTCTCCTCGAGATGCTCGCCAACCAGGAGATGGAGGTCTCGGTCGCCGGAAGCGGAGAGGAGGCCCTGGGGCTCTTGCGTGCAGCGAACGGGGTCAGGAAGCCTTTCGAGGTCCTCATCGTGGACTGCCACATGCCCGGGATGGACGGCTTCCAGTTGATCGAGCGGATCAAGAGGGGCCGCGAGTTCCCGGAGCCCGTGATCCTCATGCTCACTTCCGAGGACCTGCCGGCCTACTGCGCCCGCGCCAAGAAAGCCGGCGCTGCGGGCTACCTCGTGAAGCCGGTGTCCTGCGCCGAGCTCATCGAGGCGGTCCGGGCCGTACTGGGCACTGAGCCGCGGGAGTCTCTCGAGTGCGCTGAAGCCGGCTCCATTCAGCCGGACGTCATCTTCGCGGCCGATGAGGAGAGCCTGCGCGTTCTCCTCGTGGAGGACAATGCCGTCAACCAGGTGCTCATCCAGTCATTGCTCGAACGGAAGGGCTGGTCCATCTGCGTCGTCGATGACGGCCGGGCGGCCGTGGAACTCCTGAGCCGAGAGGACTTCGACGCCGTCCTGATGGACGTGCAGATGCCGGTGATGGACGGCTACGAGGCGACCCGCGCGCTCCGGGACATGGAGCGGGAGCGACCCGAGACGGCGCGGCGCACGCCGGTCATCGGTCTCACAGCGCACGCCCTGCGGGAGGACCGCCAGCGGTGCCTCCAAGCCGGCATGGACGACTACCTCGCGAAGCCGGTGGAGCCGCGTGAGCTGTACGAGGCCATCCGGCGCAACGTCCGGCGCGCGCGCTAGATGCCCTAACAAACTGGGCTTGCTCGATCTCGATGGTCTGAGGCGCCAGCCTCGCTAGGGACCTCTTTCGGGACGAAGGTAGCCGTACTCCCCTCCGGACCTCAAGTTCTCTCCCCGCCGCTCCGATCCGCTGATCCGTCAGGTCTCGCTCTTCCGTCACCGTCTGGCAAACGAGGAACATCATGCGCCTTCCCCAACTCCGGACGCTGAGAAACCAGTTGGTCGCGTCCGCGTTCGGCGCGGTGCTCGTCACCGCGGCCGTCACCGCGGCCACTATCCTCTACGTCCTCCACGACAGCCTCCTCGCCCAGGCCCGCGAGGCCCAGGAGAAGCGAATCCGGGTCCTGTGGGAGCTGCTCGGCGACCTGGGGAACACCTTCCGGGTCGAGGGAGACCGCCTCTTGATAGGGGAGCACGTCCTGAATGGCGACTTCGAGATCGTCGACGAGGTGAAGCGCCTCGTGGGCGGGACCGCGACGCTCTTCCTCGGCGACACCCGGATTGCGACGAACGTGCTGAACGACAAGGGCGCCCGGGCGGTCGGGACCAAGCTCCAGGGCCCCGCTCGCGAAGCCGTCCTGGTGAAGGGCGAGCGCTTTCGGGGAGAGACGACGATCTTGGGCGTACCCTACCTCACCGCCTACGACCCGATCCGCGACGCCTCCGGCCGGGTGATCGGAGTGGTCTACGTGGGAGAACGGAAGGACGAGTTCTTCGAGGCCTTCCGCCGGATCGAGATGGTCTCCACCGCGGTCGCCGTCGTACTCGTCCTGGCGTTCGGTGCGATCACCCTCGCCTTCATCGCGCGCAAGCTCCAGCCGCTGCATGACGCGGTGGAGCTCGCGCGCCGCGTCGCCGACGGCGACATCCGCCCTGAGTCGATCCGCCACAGCGGGGCGCTGGAGATCGACGTCCTCTCCGAGTCGATGACGACCCTCGTGGAACGGATCGGCCAGGTCATCTCCGAGACGGCCGGCTTCGCGGGAGAGCTCGCCGACGCGGCCCAACAGCTCTGCGCCTCCACCACGGTCATGGCCGACAGCAACCAGGCCGTCACGGCTCAATCCCAGAGCGTCGCCGCTGCGGCGGAGGAGATGAGCGCGACGGTGACGCAGATCGCGATGAATACCCAGACGGCGGAGGAGTCGTCGCACCTGGCCCTCGGGGCGGCAAAAGACGGCGCGGACCGAACGACCCGACTGGTCGAGGGAATGGCGCAGATCCGGGATATCGTGGAGCACGCCGCGCGCACCGTGGAGGCCACCGCCGAGCGCTCGGCCGAAATCGGCCGCGTGGCCTCGGCGATCGAGGACATCGCGGACCAGACGAACCTCCTCGCCCTCAACGCGGCCATTGAAGCCGCG
>JACRCS010000882.1 GCA_016218905.1 Deltaproteobacteria bacterium | reverse complement strand
GGCGACTTCAACCGTGTGTCGGTCGAAGAGGTCGACCGCCTCGCCGCGGGCGACGCGAGCGGACGGGTCCGTCGGTAGGGCGCCGCGCCTCGTCGGGCTCTTCGGTTGCGGAGACACGCCGCCTTGACACCCCTCTTCCATCTGCTAGCGTCCGCTCCTGCAAGGAGATAGCGGGAGGGCCCCTCCTCTCTCGCCATCAATGAAGAGGATGCCGACTCGTCTCGAACTCTCCCTCGAACGCGACATCGACCGGATCCGCCAGCAGCTCCTCGAGATGTCCGGTCTCGCAGAGCGGGCGCTGCGCGACTGCGTCGAGGCGCTGACCGATGGCAACCGGCAGCGGGCCTACGCCGTCATCCTGCGCGACCAGCTCATCGACGAAAAAGAGAAGGAGATCGACCGGCTCTGCCTCGAGTTCCTCGTGCGCCAGCAGCCCGTCGGCCTCCACCTCCGCCTCGCCTACAGCGCCATCAAGATCAACCTCGAGCTGGAGAGGGTCGGGGACTACGCCGAGAGCATCGCCCGGCAGCTCCTCCGCCTCGGCGACCTGCCCGAAGCGCCCGAGGCGCTCCGCAGGCGCCTCGTCGAGATGGCCGACATCGCCATCCCGATGCTCCACGACGCCATCCAGGCGTTCGCGACGCGGGACGCCGACCTCGCGAAGACGGCGGCCGTGAGCGAGCCGGCCGTCGACGCCCTCCTCGGCAAGCTCGTCACCGAGCTCGTCGACGCGGTCCGCGAATCGCGGATCCCCCCCGAGATGCTCATGACGCTCTCGACGATCGGACGCCGGTTCGAACGTGTGGCCGACCAGGCCCGCAACATGTGCATGGAGACCCTCTACATGTGCACGGGCGAGGTCGCCAAGCACCCGGGCGCCGACACGTTCCGCGTCCTCTTCCTGGACGAGCGCAACGCCTGTCGGAGCCAGATGGCGGAAGCGATCGCGCAGTCGCTCGACCAGCCCCGGTTCGTCTTCTCCAGCGCCGGCCTCGACCCGCGGGCGCTCGACCCGAGAGCGATCGCGTTCCTGAAGGAGAAGGGGCACGACGTGAGCCACGTCGCGCCCAAGGGGATCGACCAGGTCCCCAATCTCGAGTACTACAACGTGATCGTCGGGGTCGCAAAGGAGGCGCAGGCGGCCTTCCCACGCTCCCCGCGGAACCTGGTCTACGTGGACTGGAGCATCGACGACCCGTCGCGCGTCGAGGGCTCGCCCGAAGAGGTCCGTGCCGCCTACGAGGCGGCCTACGCCTTCCTGTCCCGCAACGTCCGGGACCTCGTCGGTGCCGTCCTCGGCATCGCCCTCGACTGAAGAAGCAGGCCCACAGGAGAGCCCATGACCCGACTTCGTCCCTCGACGCAGCTCCGGATGTCCGCCCTCGTCCTCGCCGCGACGCTCGCGATCCCCGCCTGCGGAGGTGGAGGGGTGAAGGAAGCGAAGGCGTCGAAGACCGTCATACAGAACAAGGGCTCCGACACGATGGTCAACGTCGCCCAGGTCTGGGCCGAGGAGTACGGCAAGGCCGCCCCGGACGTCGAGGTCGAGGTCTCGGGAGGAGGCTCGGGCGTCGGGATCGCCGCGCTCCTCAAGGGGGCCGTCGACGTCGCCAACGCCAGCCGGGACATCAAGCCGAGCGAAGCCGAGCAGGCGTCGAAGAACACGGGAAAGTCTCCCGTGGGCTTCAACGTCGGAGCCGACGCCCTCGCCGTCTACGTCCACAAGGACAACCCGATGTCGGAGATCACCCTCGAGCAGCTCACCGAGGCTTTCGCGGAGGGGGGCAAAGTTACCCGTTGGTCCGAGCTCGGCGTGACGATTCCGGGCGTGAAGGACGACACGATCGTGAGGGTGAGCCGGCAGTCGAGCTCGGGCACCTACGAGTTCTTCCGCGAGCACGCCCTCGGGAACCGCGACTTCCGGCTCGGATCGCGCGACCTGAACGGCTCGAAGGAGGTCGTCGAGCTCGTCGGCACGACCCCGACGGCGATCGGCTACAGCGGCATGGGCTACGCGACGGGGGCCGTGAAGATGCTGAAGGTCGCGCCGAAGGCGGGCGCGCCCGCCGTGGCGCCGACGATCGCGGCCGTCCATGACAAGAGCTACCCGCTGGCCCGCTCGCTCCACCTCTACACCCTGGGAGAGCCCGAGGGGGCGGGGAAGGCGTACATCGACTGGATCCTCTCGCCCGCCGGCCAGAAGGTCGTCGAGGACGCCGGCTACGTGCCGGTCGCCGCGGCGGGAAACGGCCCGGGGGCACCCGCTCCGGCTGCTCCCGCGGCCCCGCAGCCCAAGCCCTGAGGAGGGCCTTCCGAGTGGACGCGCCGATCCCCGCGGCCCTTCGCCGCGGGGCGCCCCACCAGGCATGAGCCCCGAGCTGAAGGCCGTGACGGCCCGCCCTGTGCGGCCGCGCGCCGCCGTACTCGGCGAGAGGGCCCTCGAGGCTCTCATCCGCCTCTGCGGCGTGAGCGCGATCGTCTTCGTCGCCGCGATCTTCTTCTTCGTCCTCAGAGAGGCCGCGCCGGTCCTCTTCAGCAAAGGGTTCTCCCTCTGGCAGTTCCTCTTCAGCACCGAGTGGTACCCGACCTCGGCCACGAACGTCCGCTACGGCACGTTCGCCCTGACGGTCGGCACCCTGAGCGTCACCGCCCTCGCGATGGTCCTCGCGGTCCCCTTCGGGCTCGGCGCGGCGATCTACCTCTCCGAGTTCTGCTCGCCGCGCGTCCGCGAGACGCTCAAGGTCGTCATCGAGCTCCTCTCGGCGATCCCGAGTGTCGTCTGGGGCTTTGTCGGCCTCACCGTAATGAGCAAGATCATCGTGTCGACGACCGGCGCGCCCGTCGGCGTCAACGTCCTGAACGGCGGGATCATCCTTGCCCTGATGAGCGTCCCGGTCATCGTCTCGATCGGCGAGGACGCTCTGAAGGCCGTTCCCGACTCCTTCCGAGAGGCCGGGGTCGCGCTCGGCGCCACGCGCTGGCAGCTCGTCTACCGCGTCCTCCTTCCCGCGGCGAAGAACGGCCTTCTCGCGGCGGTCCTCCTCGGCGTCGGACGCGCGGTCGGCGAGACGATGGCCGTCCTCATGGCGACCGGGCACGCCGTCCACATCCCCGGGAGCCTCCTCGACTCCGTCCGGACCCTTACGGCGAACATCGCCGCCGAGCTGGGAGAGGCGCCCTCCGGCTCCGACCACTACCGCGTCCTCTTCCTCACCGGGACGCTCCTCTTCCTCATCACCCTCGTCGTGAATCTGACAGCCGACTTCGTCATCCGCGGAATCAGGAGTAAGTAGCCGTGGCCGGCCGTTTCGCGAAGACCCCGCACGTCGCCCGCAAGGAGATCGCCGAGTCTGTCGCCCGCGGCATCTTCGGCCTCATGTCGGCCACGATGATCCTGCCGCTCGTCCTCATCGTCGGCTACCTCGTCGTCCAGGCGTGGCCGATCCTGAGCTGGGAATTCCTCCTCGACGTCCCGAGACGCGGGATGACGGACGGCGGCATCTGGCCCGCCTTCGTCGGGACCCTCTACCTCGTCGGCATCTCGCTCCTCGTCTCCACGCCGATCGGGGTCCTCGCCGCGATCTACCTGAACGAGTACGCGAAGGACAGCTGGTTCAACCGCCTCGTGAACCTCGCCGTCATCAACCTGGCGGGCGTCCCGAGCATCGTCCACGCCCTCTTCGGCCTCGGCGCCTTCGTCTACGCCGCCCGATTCGGCTACTCGATCCTCTCCGCCTCGCTGACCCTCGCCATCATGACGCTCCCCGTCATCATCGCGAGCACGCGCGAGGCGCTCGCGTCCGTCCCCATGGCCTTCCGCGAGGCGTGCTGGAACGTCGGGGCGACGCGCTGGCAGACGGTCCGCGCGGTCGTCCTCCCGAACTCGATCAGCGGCATCCTCACCGGCGTCATCCTCCAGGTGAGCCGCGCCGCCGGAGAGACGGCCCCCGT
>JACRCS010000879.1 GCA_016218905.1 Deltaproteobacteria bacterium | reverse complement strand
TGCCCCCCCCGGCGCCGGACCTCGTCCTCTACGACGGCGGATGCGGCCTCTGCCATCGGAGCGTTTCATTCCTGGCTCGGCGCGATCAGGATGGGAGCGGATTCGTCTTCGCTCCCTCGCGGGCGAGACGGCCGGGGCCCGGCGCCGGGTCGGCCGTCAGCTCGCGGCCCGCGCCTTCCAGGCGCTCGCGTAGGCGTCGAACGCCTTCTTCAGCCGTTTGCGGTACTTCTCTTCCCGGCTCGGCCTGAAGGTCTTTCTGATCGCGCGCAGGACCGGGCTCGCCTCCTCAGAGACGGAGCTCCGATCGAGCTCGGCGAGGATCGCGTCGACGACCGGCGCCAGCCGCTCCGGGTCCGTGGGCTCCAGAGGGAACGCCGAGACCCGAGCCAGGTGAGCCCTTGCGTACTCTCCGGCGGTATCGCGCAGCGTGAGGCGGAAAACCTGCCAGCTGGCCCCGAGCTTCTTTTCCGTCATCGAGGACCCTCGACGGCATTCTAGGCTTCGCGGCGTTCCCCCGCGCGTCCGACTACCATGCTTCCCGTGCCGCGACGAACCTCCCCCGCAGCGCTCCTCTTCGTCGTCGGCCTCGCGTTCTTCACCGACTCGATCCTCTACTATCTCCTCGTCCCGCTCCTCCCCCACTACGCGAAGACACTCGGCCTCTCCCAGATGGAGGTCGGCGTCCTCTTTGGCGGCTATGCGTCGGCCATCCTCGCCGGTACCTGGCCGCTCGGCCGACTCGCGGACCGGATCGGCCGCCGTAGACCGTTCCTGTGGGGTCTCGTCGGACTTGCGGCGACGACGGTCCTTTTCGCCTTCGCCTCCTCCTATCCGCTCCTGCTCCTCGCCCGCATCCTGCAGGGCCTGGCCGCGGCCGCCACCTGGACGTCGGGGCTGGCATTGCTGGCCGAGGGATTCCCGTCCCAGCGCCGCGGCCAGGCGATGGCGACCGCCTTCGCCGCCGCCAACATCGGGGTTCTTCTCGGCCCGCCGATCTCGGGTTTCCTCATGGAGAGCTTCGGGCCCCGCAGCCCGTTCCTCCTCGCCGCCGGCCTCGCCCTCGCCGACGCCGCCGCCCGCGTCGGATTCCTCCGCGATGCCGATCCTCCCCCCGGGGAGCGCGTGGGCCTCTCCGGGCTCCTCGCAAATGCCACGGTCCGTACCTTCGCGGGGGCTATGGCCCTCGGCGCGTCCTTGTGGGCGATCCTGGAATCGACGCTCCCGCTCCACCTCGACGCCGCGCTCGGGATGGGCGCCTCGGAGATCGGCATCCTCTTCGCCGCCGCGGCACTCACGCACACGCTCACGTCGCCCCTGATGGGCCGCCTTTCGGACCGCGTTGGGAGACTGAAGGTCCTGAGGGTTGGCTTCGTCCTCGCGGCGCTCCTCGTTCCTGTCCCGGCGTTCCTCTCGACAAAATGGGCCGTTGCCCTTTCGATGGCGGCCCTCGGCGTCACCGCCTCCTTCGTCATGAGCCCGGTCAGCCCTGGGCTCGCCGACGCCGTCGAGGCGATGGGGACCCGTTCTTTCGGAAGCGTCTTCTCCCTCGTGAACGTCGCCTACGCGGTCGGCATGATGGTCGGCCCCCTCGCCGGCAGCGCCCTCGTAGAGGCCGTCGGCCTGCGGGGCGCCCTGGCCGCGACAGGTGTGGTCTTCGCCCTCTACCTCGTACCGCTCGCGCGCCTGAAGCCGGTCGCCGAGCCGCCCGGGGCCCCCGCTACACTCCCCTCGGCTAGACTCCCCTCGCCGTGAAACCTGCTCTTCCGCAGCTGACGACCGCCGTCGAGGCGGCCGCGGTCGTCGTCGCGACCATATCGGGCATGATCACGGCGGCGCGAGCCCGGCTGGACCTGATCGGGACATTCACCCTCGCCCTCGTCACCGCGTTCGGCGGCGGGACTCTCCGGGACCTCGTCCTCGAGAGGCGGCCCCTCTTCTGGGTCGCGAACGAGGGGTACGTCTTCCTGACGCTCCTCCTCTGCCTCGCCTTCGTATACAACCGCCGCGCTTTCGCGCTCGCCGGTGCGCTCGACAACAGGGCCGTGTTCGTCGACGCCCTCGGCCTCGCTCTCTTCAGCTTGACCGGCGTGAGGTATGCCCTCGAGGCGGGATTACCGCCCCTTCCGGCAGCGCTGATGGGGGTCATTACCGGGACCTTCGGCGGCGTCCTGCGCGATGTTCTCATCCGCGAGATCCCGGCCATCTTCCGGCCGGGCCCGCTCTACGCCGCGGCGTCCTTCCTCGGTTGCCTCGTCGTCCTCGGGGGGCCGTGGCTCGAGCTCCCTCAGCCGGTTGCCGACGTCGCGGGCTTCGCGACGATCGTCCTCCTCCGGATGGCCTCCGTCCGCCTCGGCCTCCGCCTCCCCGCGCCGCACTGGGTCGGGAAGGCGGAGAAGCGGGGCGACGGCCCTACTTCGTGACCTTCCCGTCCTCGACGATCACCGCGTAGGTGTAACCCGATCCGAAGTCGCGGTCGATGGCGACGATCCCCCTCACGAGGACCACGTCGCCCTTGGCGGCCGTGTCGTTCGTCGTGACCGTGACGTCGTTGTTCTTGCCCTCGGCAGTGCCGGAGCCGTCGCGAAGGTGGATCCAGTTCTTGCCCATGATCCCGGAATTGAACTTGACCACCTTGCCACGGACAGATACGGACTTCCCCTTCAATGCGGCGCGCTGGGCGAAGACCTCGGCGACCGTCCGCCCGTCACCGCCCTCGGCCTTCGCCACGGAGATCTTCTCGGTCACCTCCGGGCCAGTGGCCGCGGCGGCGTGCTGCGCGGCCATCGAGGACGTTGCGGCCGGCACGGCGATCCCTGCCGGGGCCCCTTCGCCACCCGTCGGCGCGGCCGCGACGGCGGGAGCTGCGAGCATCCCGAAGACGATGTGGTCGAACTTTCGGTTCAACGTCTTGCTCTCGAAACCGTCCATCGGCATCGGGTTCGCGACGGACACCGTCTCGCCTTTCTGCACTTTCGACACGTTAACGGCAGCCCAGGTCTCCCCTTCGGCCGTCTTCAGCTTCATGTACGTGTAGCCGGCGGCGTCCATCGTCTCGAGGACCGTTCCGGTGAGGACGGAAGCCGGCGCCGCGGCCGAGGGTCCGGTGGCGGGATCGCCGGGCATGGCGGACGGGCTGTCGGCCGAGTGGCTGCCGGCGAGGGCCGGAGCGGCGGCCTCAGTCCTCGAGGGAGCTTCCTTCTCGATTCCTGGGGTGGCCTGGCGCGCGCAGCCGAGGGCTACGACGGCGGCGAGGGCGACGGTGACGGTACGCATCGGGCGGAGATCCTCCAGCTTCATGAGCGCAGATGGTACTTGCTTCGGGGACGACCGACCATCCCCGGGCGCTGGCGTGCGCCTGCAAATCCCTCACTCGATCTGAAAGGGACGAATCAGCGCTTCGCGGCCCCGAGCTCCCAGTCGATCAGCTCCTTGAACCTCTCGAAGGGCTGCGAGCCGGAGAGCGGCCGGCCGTTGATGAAGAAGGCGGGTGTGCCGCTCACCCCCACGCTCTCGCCCAGCTTCTGGCTCGCCTGGACCGCCGCGGTCATGCGGCCCGAGTCGAGGCATCCGTCGAACTTCCCGGCGTCGAGGCCGAGGGCCTTCGCGTAGTTCTTCAGGTCGGCGGGCTGGAGCGCCTGCTGGCTGGCAAAGAGCCGGTCGTGCATCTCCCAGTAGCGACCCTGCTCGCCCGCGCAGAGGGCCGCCTCGGAGGCTTTGACCGCGAACGGGTGAATGGAGAGCGGGTAGCTCTGGAGGACGACACGGACCTTCCCCTTGTACTCGGCGAGCGCCCGCTTCACGGCCGGCTCGGCCCGCGCGCAGAACTCGCACTGGTAGTCCGAGAACTCGACGATGGTGATCGGCGCCCCGGCATCGCCCCGGGACGGCCCGTCGGCCTTCACCTCGACCTTCGGGAGCAGCAGGGGCGGCAGGAGGGTCTCGACCTTCGCGTCGGCTTTCAGCCGGGCTACGAAGGCCTGGCGTACGCCGTCGGCTGACTGGCCCTTCACGAACTGGGCGATCTCGGCCTTCACGGCATCGAAGGGCGGGAGAGGCCGACCCGAGGCCTTCGTCTGATCGTAGATGTTCTGAAGCGTCGCCTCGTCCGGCTCAGGGATCCGGCCCGTGACCTCGCGCTGGAGAAGCGCGTCGACGGTGATCCCTTCCTTGGCGGCGCGCGCCTCGAAGAGGCGCTTCTCCACGAGGGACTCGAGTGCGCGCGCCCGCACGCTGTGGACTTCCTCGGCGTGCTTGTTGTCGGCGGCGACGAGGGCGGGCTTCGCCTCGGCCGTCAGCTCACCGTCCGTGATGACGCGGCCGTCGACGCGGGCGACGGGCGTCGCCGGGTCCTGCGCCGCGCCGGACGGTCTCGAGCATCCGGCGAGCAGGGCGCTCAGGATCAGGGGCAGAAGGGTCGCGGTTCTCATTCGGTCAGTTTGCCGAAGGCACGCCTGAACCTGCAAGTACGCCGTACACCTCCGGACGCAGCGGGCCCAAACGATCCGTGCGAGCTGGCTTGGCGACCCTTCCGCCCTCAACGGCTTCCGCTATGGCGTGTCCGGCTCCCTGTCACCGGGGAGAGGAGCAGGCATTCGGACCGGGGGCGCGGCGTCTGCCGGAACGGGAACACGAGCGGATCTCGGGCCGGACGTCGCCGGCACGGCCACAATTTCGGGGGGAGGTGCAATGGTGCTCCGGAAGGCGTTCACCGAGATTCGGGCCATGCCGTAGCTCTCCGGCCCGTGGTCCTTCCCATGGCACGTGACGTAGCAGCTTCCTGAACCGGGACCTGTCGAGACGAACGCCAGCCGCCCGGT
>JACRCS010000878.1 GCA_016218905.1 Deltaproteobacteria bacterium | reverse complement strand
CTATCTCAAAAGGTGCCATGACAACTGAGTCATAATCGAACTCCGTGATCGGGTCCGTCTGCAGCACGAAGGGCGCCGGAGTCATCCTCGGACCCCTCGGGGCTTTTCAGCCGCAAAAGCGGCTTTTCCGGACGGACACTACCTGGTCTTCGGCGGGCAGCGCATCACGTACCGGGAGGCGCAGCGCTTCACCCATCGCGTCGCCAACGGCTTGCTGGCTCTGGGGTGCGGAAGGGACACGAAGGCTGCCGTGTGGTCTCTCAACGACCCGGTGGCGTGGCTGTGCACGCTCGCGATCTGGCGGGCAGGGCTCGTATGGGTCCCCGTGAACCCGCGCAACTCGGACGAGGAGAACGGGTACATCCTCGACGCTTTCGACTGCGAGGTGTTGTTCTTCCAGGGCCGGATCGCGCCTCCGGTCAACACCGTGCGTGCCACGCTGCCGAAGGTGCGGCACTTCATCTGCATAGACGGCGAAGGAACGGATTCGCTGGCGCTGGCGCCATGGACGGCCGGACAGACGGATCGCCCGTGCGACGTCCTTTCCGCCCCGGACGACCCCTGCGCCGTGATGCCGACCGGCGGCACGACAGGCAAGCCCAAGGGGGTGATCTACACCCAGCGCAACGTGCAGACGATCGTCGCGAACTGGCTCTACGCGCTCGCGTACCCCGCCGGTTCGCGGCCGGTCAACCTGGCGGCGGCGCCGCTCACGCATACGGCCGGGATCTTTTCCCTCATGGCCACGCTGCGGGGTGGTACGGTGGTGTTGCTGCCCAGGCCCGATCCCCTCGCGCTGCTCGACGCGATCGAGAAGCACCGCGTGACCGAACTCTTCCTCCCGCCCACCGTGATCTACGGTCTGCTCGAGTTGTCCGACCTCTCGGCAAGGGACTCCTCGTCCATCAGGTATCTCATGTACGGCGCCGCCCCGATGTCGGCGGAAAAGCTGCGGCGCGCCCTGAAGACCTTCGGGCCGGTGATGATCCAGGCCTTCGGCCAGACCGAGGCGAGAACCGTCAGCTGTCTCCACCCCGAAGAGCACTTCGTCGGCGGCGACGTCGCACCGGTGGAGAGGCTGACCTCCTGCGGCCGGCCTTTTCCGCTCACCCGCGTCTCCATCCGCGACGACGGCAACCGGGCGCTGCCGGAGGGACGCGTCGGCGAGATCTGCATCATGGGCGACATGGTGATGAAAGGCTATTACGGGGCGCCGGATCAGACGCGGGAAGCGATCGTGGGGGGCTGGCTGCACACCGGCGATCTCGGATACCTCGACCCCGACGGGTTCCTGCACGTCACCGATCGCAAGAAGGACATGATTATCAGCGGCGGCTTCAACGTGTTTTCGGCCGAAGTCGAGGGCGTGATCAACAGCCATCCGGCGGTTCGGGACTGCGCCGTGATCGCCGTACCGGACGACAAATGGGGAGAAGCGGTCAAGGCCGTGGTCGAGCGCAGGCCCGGCATGCCGGTCACCGCGGAAGAGCTCATCGCGCTGTGCAGACAAAGGCTCGGCGGGGTGAAGACGCCGAAGTCGGTGGATTTCACGGAAGAACTGCCCCGCAGCGGGCTCGGCAAGATGCTGAAGCGCGACCTGCGCGCGGCCTACTGGGTCGGCAAGACCCGGCAGGTGAACTGAACCGGAAGCGAGGGCGAGTTCCCCCTGGTAGGCAAACCGCACTCCCGCGCGCTCCCTCCGAACGATAAGCAGAAAGGATTTGACAGGCCCGCGCACGTGTGCGATGGTTGATTCGACGCATGCGTTACGTTTACTAACTCATGAGTTACACAGTCTGGCGCTGGTATCCCCGGGCATCAGGAGGTCGCCAAGCCTGGTGCGAGTGGAACCCACCGCGGGGTTGAGGCCTCGGACCCTCTCGAGAAGGGGCGGTCATGAAACCGGTCATCTTCCACTGCAAGCGGTGTCACGGAATCTACGGATGTGGCGACTGCAGCCGGCACAAGGAGTGCGCCTCCTGTACCACGCACGACTGCCCTCTCCTCCCTGCACCGCGAAGGCATACGGGCCGCTGCCCGGCGTGCCGCGAGAACGCCCTCGTGGTCGCCCTGGCGCGGACCGCGCTCCGCTCCTCCTCGATCGCCGACTTCCAACGCGCCTTCCGCCAGGTGTTCCGGGTGAGCCCGGTCCCCCAGGCCTAGCCAGCGCGACCGGACTATGGGAGCGCCGGGCTCACGCGCCCCCACACCACCCGCCAGCGTGAAGACCTTCCGCCAGGAGAACGAAGCGGTGGGTCGAGAGGCTTGCTGCGCTTGGAACCCGGGAGGCTGAGATGGACTTCGAACTCGACGACATCCAGAGAATGGTCCGTGAGACGGCGCGGAAGTTCGCCCGGGAGGAAGTGGCGCCCTTCGCCGCCGAGATGGACAAGACGGCCAGGTTCCGGGCGGACCTGGTGAAAAAGATGGGCGAACTGGGTTTCTTGGGTGTCGCCTTCCCGGAGGAGTACGGCGGCGGCGGGATGGACTACCGCTGTTATGCCATCGTGGTCGAGGAGCTCTCGGCGGTCTGCGCCTCCACGGGCGTGGTCGTGTCAGCCCATTCGAGCCTTTGCTGCGATCCTATCTGGAAAAGCGGCACCGAAGAGCAGAAGAGGAGATACCTTCGGCCCCTTCTCACCGGCGAAGAGCTGGGCTGCCTCGGACTCACCGAGCCCCAGGCCGGAACCGACGCCGCGAACCAGAAGACGACGGCGGTGCTCGACGGTGATGAATGGGTGATCAACGGCTCGAAGATCTTCATCACCAACGGCGGCTCCGCGGGAGTAGCGGTGGTGATCGCGGCCACGGATAGGACCGCGGGATCCAGGGGGCTGTCGGCTTTCATCGTCCCCGCCGACGCTCCCGGGTTCAAGGTCGCGAAAGAGGAGCACAAGCTCGGTATCCGGGCCTCCTCCACGGCAGAGCTCGTCTTTGACGAGTGCCGGGTTCCCCGGGAGAACCTGCTCGGCAAGCCGGGCGACGGCTTCAAGATCGCCCTCCAGACGCTCGACGGCGGCCGGATCGGCATCGCGGCCCAGGCCGTCGGCATCGCCCGGGGAGCCTTCGACAGCGCGACCGCGTACTCGAAGGAGCGGGTCCAGTTCGGCCAGCCGATCTCGACCTTTCAAGCCGTGCAGTGGAAACTCGCAGACATGGCCACGGAGATCGACGCCGCCAGGCTGCTCGTGTGGAGGGCCGCGTGGAAGAAGGACGCGGGGCACAAGAGCTTCGGCAAAGAGGCGGCCATGGCCAAACTCTTCGCCTCCGACGTGGCCATGAAGGCCACGCGGGAGGCCATCCAGATCTTCGGCGGCTACGGCTACATCGACGAATACCCGGTCGAGCGCTTCTACCGTGACGCGAAGATCACCGAGATCTACGAAGGCACGAGCGAGGTTCAGCGCCTCGTGATCTCGCGGGCGGTGTTGCAGGCTTGAGAGGGGCTTTCGCGTTCGGACCTCGCTTGCGACCGGTCTCGAAGAGTCACGCCGTTCCCAGCCAATAGCCGTACAGGATCGCTCCTGCGGCGAGGACGAGGAAGCCCTCGAAGAGGCAACGCCACACGACGGGCGCCTCGCGCAGCTCCATGAAGTGCAGAACGACCGCCCTCTGCTTCAAGGCAGCGATCACGACGATGATCACGGCTGCCGTGCCCGAGGCAACGCTTCCCTCTGCCGCTCCCCAGGCGACCGCCGTGGCGAGGACAAGCAGGACGTAGATCAATGTCGTCCGGCTGCAGAGCACGGAGCGCACGCCTACCTCACGAGGTACAAGAGTGGGAAGAGCATGATCCAGATAACATCCACCACGTGCCAATAAGTTCCACACTTCTCGAGCAGAGGAATCTGTTCTTCACATGCGGCGGCGGCCCGGACTTTCTTCCAGCAGATCGTCAGGAGCACGATCCCGATGAGGACGTGGATGCCGTGAAATCCCGTGAGCACGAAGTAGTACATATAGAAATCGTTCGTAACCATTGAGAGGCCGGCTCTGAACTTTCCGGCGTATTCGAAGCCTTTCACGAGGAGGAACAAGCCGCCGCACCCGCTCGCGGCGGCAAGGAGCCCGGACGCAAGCTTTCCCTTTTCCTGCCGGGCCGCCTGAACCGCGGCAACGACGAACCACGAGCTCGTCAGCAGGATAACGGTATTGATGGCGCCGACATCTGCATTCAACCCATCTTGCGACGCACGAAAGAGCGCTAGGTTCTTCGCTCGATCGTAGAGATACACGACGAACAAGTCGGAGAAGAAGAAGAGGTCGAAGAGGACGAAGCCGGTAAACTCGGCCCCTGCAGGCAAGCGTTTGAGCTTGCTCGCCCTCCGGACCTCCGCCGCCACACTCATCTAGGTAGCCTTCGACCTAAAGCCCACGTCCATTTGTCTTCTTCAACAGCTGACTGCCAAGTAAATAACGAAAGCGCACTTCCGTCTTCTTCGTCATTCCGGCATAGGCCCCATCTCGCGCATCCATGCGCTTCCGGGGTACCCCCGTCGTGGGGGCAATAGCCAGAATCCAGGACGCCATGGATGCCCCTCCTGGGCGGCTGGACACCGACAATCCGTGCCGGGGTGACGGAGGGAGGGGGCCGAGCACTTTCCGAATGGACACTAGCTAGCCTACGCTGCACCCTGATTGCGTCCTGACCTCGGCGGGCCCCGTCGCAACCTTCAGGCGGTTCAGGTTCTGGATCATCGGGATCGTGTAACAAACGAAGAACAGGATCCACGTCGAGTAGACGAACCAGAAGTTGATCAGGCCGCCGATCGAGAAGGGGCCTCTGCGGAACCAGGGCACAATCGTCAGAAGGCACAGGTCCGCAGCGGAGATGATCGCGATCCACCCGCACCACTTGGGGAAGAGGCGCGGCTGGCCGTGGTCGATCAGAGTGAACACGCCCAGGGGAAGCACCTGAATGACCGTAATCCAGTACGTCTGGAGCCAGACCATCCACGCCGTTCTGTGAATCGACATGATGATCTCCGGATTGATCTCGCCGGTCAGGTAGGCTGCCGTGGCCCAGAGCGCGGGCACTTCGGTCAGGAGCCAGCCGGTGATGACTCCGCCGGCGATCTGGCATAGGGCCAGCGCCGGGACTCTCTCCCGTTGCCACATCATGAGACCGAGCTGAATCGACCAGACTGCATACAACATCCCGAAAATACAGGTGATCACCATTCCGAACAGAATCTGCTGCTTATAGGGAACATAGTAGTTTGCCATCAACTCCTGCACAGAGTACCCCGCGCTGGGGGGAGGCAGGTTGTGGCCGAACCCCGCCCAAAAGACGATGAAGCCCGCCGCATAGATGGGCCCGAGCCAGGCCAGGACCTTCTGACAAAGGATGTTCGTTTTGTCTGAAATCATGGTCGTTCCTCCTCACAGGCTCTTCTATCGGGTTGCGGCCTGACCGCCGTCGACGAACAGGGTGCGAGAGGTGATCCAGTCCGAGTCGGGGCTGGCCAGGAATACGCAAACCCGTCCGACGTGTTTCTCGGGATCACCCATGTAGCCGCAGGGAATCATGCTCAGGAAGGCCTTCACTTGTTCCGGTGGCGATGTTCTTTCGAAGTTGTACCAGGCTTCTGTAGCGGCCAGCGGCGCAATCGCGTTCACCTGGATGTTGTGCTCGGCCCATTCCAGAGCCGCCGTTCTCGTCAGACCGATGATTCCCTCTTTTGCGGCAGAATAGGCCGCATGGTTCTTTAACCCATACAGACCGGCCATCGAACCGAAGTTGATGATCTTCCCGCCCCGCCTCTTGAGATAGGGGAAGCAGGCCTGCATACAGTAAAACGAGCCGTAGAGCGCAGACTTCATGACCTTGTCGAGATCTTCGTCCGTCGTTTCCTCGAGGGACCTGATGTTGTAAGCCATCGCGTTGTTTACCAGGATGTCTATGGTACCGAACTCCTTGACGGTGGCTTCTACGAGCCCGTTCACGTCCGCCCGGATGCCGACGTCTCCTTGGATTGCCAGCGCCCTGCCTCCCATGGCCCTGAGTTCTTCGGCCATGGCCGCGACCTTTTCGTACCTGCGCCCGATCGTGGAGATGATCGCGCCCTCCTTGGCGAAAGCCCGGGCGATGCCCAAGCCGAGACCGTCCCCCGCTCCGGTGACGATGGCGACTTTTCCGTCGAGCACGTTCCCCATTCCACCCTCCGTTCTCTCCCCGTTGGCGAGGTCGTCCGCAGCGCGCGGGGGCCGCCCGCGGGCCCCCTCCGCTCGTCGGCGCTCAACTGACACATACGTTCACTTAGCTGTCTCTCGCGTCGCATGAAATTGTCACACGGGCGTCAGAATGTCAAACGATTTCTCTTTGCCCCCGCTTAGGGCGTGAGGGATCGTTCCACCCCCTCGGGACAGAGCGTAGCCCAGCCGGAACTTCCCGTGTCCTCTTGATGGGTTGGGAGAGAGGAAGGGATACCGGGAGTGGTCGGGAACGGTGTCTCACCGCTCTCGTGGCCAGACGGAAGGGAGGACGACGCTCGGATGGGGCTGAAAAGACGGCGAACTCCAGGCCGTGGGCGCCGTGGGTAGGAGGTAGAGCTCCTCTTCGCGCCCTCAGTCTCCGGGCTTCAGCAGGACCTTGAGCGCCCCGTCGAGCTTCTTCTCGAAGATCTCGTACCCGCGTGGGCCCTCGCTCAGCGGCAGGCGATGGGTGATCAGGGACGTGAGGTCGAGGCTACCTGCCTCGATCAGGCGGAGGAGCTTCTCCATATGGCCCAGGTGGCCCAGGCCCAGCTTGAGGCTCACGCTCCGGTTGAGCAGTCTGGGGACCGGGATCTCGACGGGCTTGTCGAACACCCCGACGACGGAAACCGTCCCGCCTGCCCCGACGGCCCGTAGCGCGGTGAGCAGGGTCTCGGGCCTGCCGACCGCCTCGATGACGAAGTTCGCGCCCCACCCGGCCGTGAGCTCCCGCAGGGTCTTGACCGGATCCGTCCGGGCGGCGTTCACGACGCACTGGGCCCCGAGGCGCGTCGCCGCCTCGAGGCGATAATCCTCCAGGTCGACGGCGACGATCCGGGCCGGCCCGAAGAGCCTCGCCGCGGCCACCGCGCACAGGCCCACCGGCCCGGCGCCGAAGATGGCGACGGTGTCGCCCGCCCGAACGCCCGGGCCTCCGGGCGTGATCCCCTCCACGGCGGTGTAGGCCGTCAGGAGGATGTCGCCGGCGAAGAGCGCCTGCTCCTCCGACAGGCTCTCGGGGATCCGCTGGAGCGTGGTGCCGGCGAAGGGCACCCGCACGAACTCCGCCTGCGCCCCGGGCAGGTCGCCGAAGAGCGGCCCGCACCCGAAGGTGGCGCTCTCCAGACACGCGCTGGGGAGGCCGTTCCGACAGGCGACGCAGTGGCCGCACCAGACCGCCGCCGGCCCCAGGACCCGGTCGCCCGGCCGGATCCCCTCCACCCGGTCTCCCACGCTCTCCACGATGCCCGTGAACTCGTGGCCGACCGTGGTGCCCGGCGCCATCTTGGGCATTATGCCGTGGAGGACGTGCAGGTCGCTTCCGCAGATGGCCGTCGTGGTGACGCGGACGATCGCGTCCTCCGGGTCCCGGAGCTCAGGTGGGGGCACCTCTTCGACCCGAATCTGACCGGGTCCGCGGTAGACGAGAGCTTTCATGTAGGCCTTCCCTTCGGCGCGCCCGAAGTCAGAACTGGAGTTGTCCCTTCAGGAGCCTTCGAGCGATGACGAGCTTCTCGATCTCCTTGGCGCCCTCGTAGATTTCGACGACCTTGGCGTCGCGGTAGAAGCGGCTCACGTCGCTTTCGTCGAAGTAGCCGTACCCCCCGTGGAGCTGAAGAGCCTCGTTCACGACCTTGACGCCGACTTCCGCCGCGTACCACTTGGCCATGGCGATGAGCCCCGGCTCGATCTCTCCCTGATCCACCTTCCAGGCGGCCTTGTACACGAGGTTTCGAGCCGCCTCGGTCCAGGTCGCCATCTCCGCCAGCTTCCCCTGGACGATCTCCCGGCTGCCCAGAGGCTGGCCGAAGACCTCGCGGCCCTTCACGTGCCGCACGGCCATCTCGATGGCGCCCTGCGCGAGGCCGACGCCCTGCGCCCCGATGTAGGCCCGGGAACGGTTGAAGAACGCCATGAAGTTCTCGAAGCCCTTTCCCTCATCCCCGACCCGGTTCTCTTCCGGGATCCAGACGTCTTCGAAGCAGATCTCAGCGGTATCGTGGGCCCGGATTCCCAGCTTGCCACGGAGCTTTCGGCGCTTTACGCCTGGCCGGTCCGCCTCGATGACGACCACGCTGTGACGGGCGGTCTTGGACTCAGCCTCGGGGTTTGTCAGGCAGAGGGCGACGAAGAAGTCGGCGTAAGACCCATTGGAGATGAACATCTTCGTCCCGTTCACGACGTAGCCG
>JACRCS010000877.1 GCA_016218905.1 Deltaproteobacteria bacterium | reverse complement strand
GGGACTTTGGAGTTATGGGAATGATGTGAGTTGTGGGAATTATGGGAGGCTGAGTTCCCATAATTCCCGTGAGTCCCATTCTTCCCAGCTGCTACTTCGCCGGCTTCAGGTCCGCGGGCAGCCGGATCTTCGCCTCGGCGATAGACTCCGGGAAGACGACCTCGCGCTTTCCGGCCCGCCACTCGGTGACGGCCGCCAGCGCGGTCTCCGCCGGGTCGAACCCGTAGATCACCTGGTGGTCCTTCCCGAAACGGATACGCCCGATGGCGCCCTTCCGGTCCGTCTTCTCCAGCGCCGCCACCACGGCGTCGCCGTCCAGGGTGCCGGCGCGCTCGATGGCGTCGGCGAGCACGTAGACCATGTCGTACGCGGGAGCCACCGCGTGGCCGCCCTCGATGGGCTCGCCCCAGCGCTTCTTATAGGCGTTCCAGAACGTCACGGACTCCGGGATCTTCGCGATCGGCAGGTGCCCCGCCTCGAAGATCACGTTGATGTCCCCGTCGATCTCGCTGCCGAAGGTCTTCCACGCGCCTGGGCCGGAGAGCGGGCTGACGAAGCCGGTGAGGAGCGCGGGCACCTTCATCGAGTTCCACTGCTTCACGAGAATGCCGCTCTGCGGCATGTCGAAGATCGGGAGGATCACCTGCGCCCCCTTGCTCTTCGCCTTCAGGAGCGCTGCCGAGAAGTCGGAGGCCCCAGTGGGGTACGCCTCGGTGCCGAGGACCTCCCAGCCCTTGGCGCCGAAGTAGCTCTTGACCATCGCGTCCGCCGTGCCGCGGGCCCACGCGACGTCCTGGTACATGACGAAGGCCTTCGTGAAGCCGAACTCCTTTTTGATGTGGTCCATCGTGCCGGCGAGGTACTGCACCAGGTACGGGGCGCTCAGGCAGACGCGAAAGGTGTACTTGTACTTCTCGTAGTCGTCGACGACCTTCTTCTGGACCGCGGGGGCCATGGCCGTTCCGAGGAGCATCGGGACCTTGTACTTCGCCACGGTATCCATGGCCGCGAGCGCGGCCTCCGAGCGGAAGGCCCCGAAGACGATGAACTTCGCCTTCTTCTCGAGGATCAGCTTCTCGTGGCCCAGGATCGCGTCCGAGACGGGCACGCCGGGCTCCGCGTCACGGGTGTCGATCGACTCGATCTTGAAGGGGCGCTTCTCCTTCCCGACCTTGACTCCACCCTTCGCGTTGATCTCTTCCACCGCCAACTGGACCGCCTTGAAGCCTTCCTTGGCCTCCAGAAACCCGAGCGCGGTCGGAACCCCGATGACGATGGGCTCCGCCGCCGAGGCAAAGCTCGCGGCCAGGAGGACCGCACCACACAAGAGGGATGTCGTGAAGCGGGACACGGACAGTTTCCTCATCGCGTCTTCCTTCCCATGTAAAGGTGTAAGGATAAAGCGACCCCGCCGGCCGGGAGGACGTCGTTCGCTCGGGGATGGCGGGAGTGGAGTGCCCGCAGACCTCCAAACGGAGTTCGGGCAGAGCCCGCCGCCGCGGCCTCCAACGGGAATCCTATAGCAATGGACGTGCCAGAGTCCAGAAAACCCTGTTCTAAAGCCAGGCGCCGGAGCAGGTGAAAGGAAGGCTGGTCAGAACTGACCAGACCCAGGCGCGGCTCTCGAGGAAATAGCGGGAAATCGGGGAAATCAGATGGTCACTTTTGACAGGCAGCTCTGCTCCGCCTCAGGCGCCGCGTGAGCGTCGACAGGCTGACGCCCAGCCGGTGGGCGGCCTCTTCGAGCGTCTTTGCGCGCGAGAGCACGCGCTTGATCACCACGTTCTCATATCTCTCCAACTCCTCGGAGAGGGAGAGCGACGTCCCGAGCGGCTCTTCCCGGTCCCCTTCGGCGCTCGGGAGGTACTTGGAGGGCACGTGTTCGACGCCAATGGTCTTGTCATCGGTCAGCACGACGAGGTGTTCGATCAAGTTGGAGAGCTCCCTGACGTTCCCCGGCCACGGATAGGAACCGAGCACCTCGACCACTTCGTTGCCCAACCTGTGGCTCTGGCCGTACTTCTTGTTGTACTTGTCAAGGAAGTGCAGGAGCAGGAACGGAACGTCTTCCTTCCGCTCCCTCAACGGCGGGATGTGGAGCGGGACGACGTTCAGCCGGTAGAAGAGGTCCTCCCGGAAGTGACCGGTCTGCACTCTCTGTTCCAGGTCCCGGTTCGTGGCTGCGACGATCCGGACGTCCACCTTCGTCGGCTTGGTCCCCCCGAGCCGCGTCACCTCCTGGTCCTGAATGGCGGCGAGGAGCTTCACCTGGAGGGACACGGGCATGTCGCCGATCTCGTCCAGGAAGAGCGTGCCCTTGTCGGCGATGACAAAGTATCCGGGCTTGCCATCCTTGCTGGCCCCGGAGAACGCCCCGGCCTCGTAGCCGAAGAGCTCGGACTCGAGCAGCTCGCCGGGGATGGCCCCGCAGTTGATCTTGACGAAGCTTCCCGTCTCGGAGCGCGGGCTCGCTTCGTGGATCATGCGGGCGACGACCTCCTTCCCGACGCCCGACTCGCCCAGTAGCAGGACCGTCGCGTCGACCCGACCCATCCGGTATGCCGTCTCCACGACCTGCCGCATCCTCGGGTGATGGGCGACGAAGTTCTTCAGCCGCGTCTGGTATTGCTTCACCTCGTTCAGCTCGAGGAGATACTTCGACAGCAGCTTCTGGGACTGTTCGAACTTCTCCTTGAGCTGGTTGAGGCCCGTGACGTCCCGGAGATTGCAGTAGATCCTGTGGACCTTCCCCTCCGCATCGAAGGCCGGCGTACCGGTGCTCAGCACCTGTTTCCCCGCGAACGTATTGATGATCACGCTGCTGGGGACGCCGGTCTCCAAGATCTTGACGGAGGTCGCGTTGTCGATGATCCCCTCCTTGATCAGGTCGGAGACCTTTCTTCCGATGATCTCGGCGTTCTTCAACCCCATGGTGCGCTCGACGGCGGGGTTGAGGAGGATCAGTCGCCCTTCCCCGTCGATGATGGCCATCGCATCATAGGAGTTCTCGATCATCCCCAGGAGATCCCGGTTCTGCTCCTCGAGTCGGGCGATCTTCTCCGAAAGCTTCCGGATCGACTCGTCTCGGCTTTGCGCGGTAGTCGCCATGCTCGTTCTCCGGGGGAAAGGCCGGCCGCCGTCGGGTCCGACATGCGCTTGCTCGGCAGCTTGCCATTTTCGTGCCGTAGGAAGCAGCAGCGAAGCGGACGAAGCGACCTGAAGACCCTTTGGGTTAACTCCGCCTCCCTTTCCCGGCAGCTACGGGATCTTTCGCTGGCCGCCTCCTACGGCGCCTTGGCGATCCGGCGGCCGTCGAGCTCGCGGATCAGCTCGTCGAAGGCACCGAGCGACTTGACCACCGGCGCCTCTTTCCTGGCCACCTCATCGAAGAGCCGGAGCTTCGCGTTGAACGAAGCGGCCTGGGCCCTGAGCCCTCCGGCTGCCTCCGAGAGGTAGCTCTTGTCGTTGGGGTCCGGTTCCTTCCGGGTCACGAACTGCTTCGTCTTGTTCCAATACTCGCCGGCGGAGCCGAGGTACTGGTTCATCGCCTCCAGGAAGGCGAGCGTCGAGGCGGAGAGCTCCGAGATCGTGGTGAGCTTCGCCTGGACGTCTGCCGTGTCGGCCAGCAGGCGCTCGTCGGCAAACCGTCCGAGCTCCGCGATCTCTTTGGTATCCAGAGGCTTCGAGGCGTCGATCCCGTTGACTCGGTTGACGAACTGCTGCGACGTCGCCAGGTAGTTCGTGATCGCGTTCGACGTCGCGTTGAGGGACAGGGCGAAGTGCGCCACGAACTTGGCGAACACCCCCGCCTGGCCGGCGTAGGGGATCGGAAGGTACTTGGCGAGGGAGGCCGCGGCGGAACCGGCCTCGATGTACTTCGAGTAGCTCGAGAGGCTCCCGGACATCCAGCGGACGTGCCCCTCGAAGTCGGCCATCGGTTGGCGCTGCGCCTGAACGTCCTGCGCGACGGCGCGAAGCCGCGTCAGGTTCCTCCGGAGGAGCTCCTCCCGGCTGATGGAAGAGGCCTCGAGCAGCCGGAGCCGCTCCAGAAGCCGCGCGTTCTCGTCCGCGAACTGCTGGACCGACTCGACGGCCTCGGCCGCCGCCGCGCCGCCCGTCTCGGGCTCGGCGGCGAGGACCGGTACGCGAGCGATCAGAGCCAAGACCACGAGCGAAGCTGCGGCCCGCCTACTCGTGACAGTGATCATGCGAGCCAACCTCCAAAGTTGCTGCTCTCTTCCGGTCTCAGTCCCCGGAAGCGCCCAGAGTACCGGAAAGCGGATCGTGCCGGAAGCCGGCGGCGTAGGCGCCGTCGTCCTAGGAAGCCCGCCGGGTGCGCCCTCCCCCTGCGCCGGCGGCACTCTGCCGGCAGGCGAAGCCTGCACCGGTGGGTAGCACACCTCGGCGGCCGTCACGAGCTCCGCCGCGCGGCGCGACCCCCCTTCGCCTCTCCCCCTCGCCGAACGGCTCCGCCGATGAGGAGCACGACTGCGCCCCCCAAACCCAGACCGGTGAGCCGAAGCCCCGTCCGCACCTCCGGCGGCTCGTACCGCATCTCCAAGACGTGACGGCCGGGCGGCCACGGGACGGCTCGGACGAGGCCGTCCGCCCGCCAGAGGGGCACCGCGCTTCCGTCGATCCTCGCGATCCAACCGGGCCAGAACGTATCGTTCACGACGAGGAGGGCGTCACCCGCTGCCTCGGCCTCGATCCGGACCCGATTGGGGGCTCGCTCGATCCGGGCGACGGTGCCTGCCGCGCTTCCGAAGGGCGTGCCGGTCTCGAGGACGGCCGCCGGGTCGCCCGACCGCTCGGCAGCGGCGACGGTGATGAGGGCCTGTTCCTGGCTCGCGGCCCGTACAACTCTCGTCGCGAAGGAAGCCCAGGCTCTGTGGGGAACCTCCCAGACCGTGATTCCACGCTGGTCGTCACCGGAAACCAGCCTTGCCCCGGCGAGTGCGGCCTCTGCTTGAGTCTCGCTCCCGTCTGCGGATTGATCCAGTACGACGTGCGTTACGGCGTATCTTCTGTGGGCGACCCACTGCGCGGGTCCCAGCGTTTCGCTGAAGAGGCGTGCGAACAACCTGAATTGCAGCGGCAGAACTCCCGAGTAGCCATCGAGTTGGTCGATGCGAGAGTGTACGTTGTAGGAGGCGACGCCCATGCGCGAAAAGAGGTCGACGATCCCGTCCAAGTGGTCCAGGTCGGCCCGGGTGAAATGGACACCTTGATCGGAGGGAGTCAGGATCCGCACCGGCTTCTCTGGCTGCTCGCGTCGGAGGGGCAAGCTGCCCACGACGCCGCGCTCACCGACGTGCAGCGCGAACGGCGCCGCGGCTGCCGACTCCAGGAAGACGATCAAAGCCGCAAGAAGCCGGAAATGGCGGTGGACAACCGGGAAGCGCCTACCGAAGGCCAGGAGGCAGAGAGCTCCGGCGGCCGCAGTCGCGTGGAGCAAGCCCGGGACGAGGTTGTTGCCGGCCTCCAGCACGGCCCTGGGAGGCGCGCCGGAGGGCACCATTGCCGAAACGCCGGGCCAACGAGCCAAGGCCAGGGCACACACGCCGAGGCCGGCCGAGGCAGACGCGAGGATCCGGAGACGGCGATCCTCGACGCGAGCAAGTCGGTCGCACCCGAACCCGGCCAAGAGCGCCAAGCAGAGCGTCACAGGTCCCATCATCTTTTCGGCGTAGCGAAAAGATCCCCAGATCGGAACGCGATGGAGGAGTTGGTCCGCGCCGGCGTGGTAGCCAAGGGCGAGCCAGAGGGACACCCCGGCTGCGAGGCCCAAGAGGGCGCCGGTCCGCGATCTCATCCCGTTCCAGGCGAAGACGATCAGCGCGACCCCCAGGAAGACGCTCGCGGCGAACGGGAGGGAGTAGCCCTGCCGGACGACCCCGCCGAGCCATTTGAACACCGGGGCGTCCGGCGCCGCTCCGAGGTGACCGGCAAAGAACCCCGGAGCCACGAACTCTAGGGCGCGAACGGGGGCCAGGGCCCACGACATGCGCTCCGTCGGATCCAACCCGAGCGCCCTCTCCGTGGCTCTCATGTAGACCCAACTGGGCACGAGTTGAACCGCGGCGATCGAGGTCCCCAAGACAAGCGCGCTCAGGGCCCAGGGGGAACCGGATTTTCCGTTTTGCTCCAGGGAGAGCGCGAGCCCGATCAGGAGAGCCAGCAGCGTCCACTGCGGATCGCCGGCGAAGTGTAGGCTGGCGACCGAAAACCCACCCACGGCCAGTCCCCAGAGGCTTCTTCTGGAACTGGTGAAGCAGAGGGCCGCCACGGTCCAGGGGGCGGTCGCGGCGGCAGCCAGGTAGGTCAGGATGCCGCTCATGCTCAGCACGTACCCGGAAAGACCGAAGCCCACGCCCGCGAGTGCGGCCCCGGCCGGCGAAGCTCCCAGAGCACCGGCCAGCACCGTCGTTCCGAGCCCTGCCAGGACCACGTAGGCTACGATGAAGACGTCCATGCCGGCTCCCGGCGCCAAAAACGCCGCGACGATGGAGACCGGATGGAGCACGCCGTGAATCATCTGCGCGAAGAGCGGCAGCCCAAAAGCCTCATGGGGATTCCACAGAGGCAGGTGAAGCGCCCGAAGCGCTTCCACGACGAGGCCGCGCAAGGGCCCGAAGAGCCGCACGGTATCCCGCCAAACCAACGTGTGCCCCGCTCCGAGGATCCAGAGCAGCGGCGCGGCGCAGGCCACGGCAACGCACACCAAGGAGACGCACCAACTGCGGACCGTCGGAGTGTTCGGGCCCAGCCGATGCTCGCCGCCGTCGTGTGCGTCGCCGCGCTCAGGGGGTCTGGCGAAAACCCGCATGCCTTCTTTCCCGCAGAAGTTGACGTTTACGCGCGCCCCGTCGGACTGGGCGCCTCATCGCTCTCGGCACGGAAGCCTGCCCAGGTCCGATGGTGCCCCGAAGCACGTACTCGAAGCGCCGCTCATACAACTTGTTGCGCGCTCCGGCAATATTTTCTCGCGGCCCCTGTTTTCCGGCGTCTTGTGGTCGATAAAGATTTTGGAGATCTTCTTGCTCGTCGAGGGGGGGGATCAGCCAATGCCCATCCTGATAGTTGACGACTCCGCCACCATGCGCAAGCTCATCGCCAATCACCTGGCTGAGGTCGGCTTGCGAAACGTCGATGAGGCCCAGGACGGCCCTGATGCCGTCGCGCTCGCCGCGCGAAAGCCGTACCGCTGCGTGTTCCTGGACATCACGCTGCCTGGGATGAACGGCTTGGAGGTCTTGAAGGCCATTCGAGGGAGCGGCAATCGGGCGCCCGTGGTGGTGGTCACCTCGGACAGCTCGGTCCGGCTCCTCACCCAAGCCTTCCAGGCCGGCGCGAGTGCTTTCGTCCAGAAGCCGTTCGACAAGGCAACGTTCCTGCGAAAAGCGAGGCAGGCGATGGGCATGGAAACGGAAGCCCTCGGCACCACTAGCCCGGCCCTCGTTTGAGGGACAGCGGCACGCTTGGTAATGAGGAGAAAAGGTCATATGAGGTGATCGGAGGTCTGTAGAGCCATGAAAGCCCTGATAGTGGAAGACTCCGAAACAATGCGGAAAATAATACGCAGCTACCTTAAGGGGATCGGCATCGAGACGTTTCACGAAGCGTCTGATGGCTTAAGAGCTGTCGAGCTTGTTCGCTTCGAAGACTACGCTTGTATATTTCTCGATCTGCATCTCCCGACGATGGGCGGTCTGGATGTACTAAAGGCAATTCGAGGGAGCGGCAATACAGTTCCCGTCATGGTGGTCACGACTGACAGACAGAAGTATACGATTCTGGATGCCATCAGGGCCGGCGCGAACGACTACGTAACCAAGCCATTTGATCGGGAGACTCTGCTCCAGAAGACTAAAAGGATGCTAAGGCTTGAGGTCCCACGTGAATCGAGCAAGCGTCTGGAGGGCCTCCTCCAAAGATACGCTCACCGGCCACCTGGCGACTAAATCAACGTCCAGGCACTTTCCTCCTCCGAGATCAGGAAACTGCTCGAAGGGGTG
The DNA here is from genome assembly GCA_016218905.1 of Deltaproteobacteria bacterium. The sequence goes on along the minus strand of JACRCS010000877.1, from coordinate 15,567 downwards.
AACCTTCCGAAGGCTCCGAACCTGCCCCGCCCCGTAGACCTGAGACGCTTCTGCTCCGCCGTCGAGAACCAGGGCTTCCTCGGGTCGTGCACGGCACACGCCGCGGCGGGGATTGTCGAGTACTATGAGATTCGAGCGTTCAAGAAGCACATCGACGCCTCAAGGCTCGGACGGCCCAAGGGGGACGTTGCGTCCCAGTTCGCTACGACGGCCCAAGGGGGACGTTGCGTCCCAGTTCGCTACTCTCCCCGCTGCGGAGAAGATGGACGGCCCAGACGGCCCAAGGGGGACGTTGCGTCCCAGTTCGCTACTCTCCCCGCTGCGGAGAAGATGTGGACGGCCCAAGGGGGACGTTGCGTCCCAGTTCGCTACTCTCCCCGCTGCGGAGAAGATGTGTACCAACCCACATAGCGGGTCGTTTGAGGAAGGCCCCCGAGGGGGCCTGCTGTGCCATCCTGGGCATGAATGCCCGCACCACCTGCAGCACTGGCCCCCGCTCTCCGGAACCCGGAGGGCCTCCGGCGCCCCCTCGCCCCAAACCCCTCCCGCGGTCGGGAGGGGGAAGAAGAAAGAAGACGTCCGGGGAAGAGGGCATTCCACGAGATGTTCTTCGCCTGGATTGCTCGCCTCTTCGGCCGCGGTATCCGGGTGGACCATGATGGCGACGGGCGTCATCACGTCGGCGGCCTTCAGCTCTCGTGCGGGCTTGCCCTTGGCGATCACGCGGATGGCGAGGTCGCGGTCCGTAATCACGCCCTTCGGGGAACAGAACTTGGTTCACGGCGTTGTCTTCGGCCAGGAGAACGTGCAAGCTGCTCCTAGGCCTGCCGCAGCTTCTGTTTCCTCTCCAGTACACGGTAGAGGACGTCCTCCACGGTGTCCGGGTGAAACGGTTTCGACAGGTAATCGTCCATGCCCGCGGCGAGGAATCGCTCCCGATCCCCTTGGATCGCATGGGCGGTCAGCGCGACGATGGGCAGATCGACCGGACAGCCGTCGACCGAGCCGGCCCGTACGCGCCTCGTGACCTCGTCGCCGTCGAGGACGGGCATCTGCACGTCCAGGAGGGCGGCGTCGAACCGCTCTCGCGAGAGCGCGCGGAGCGCCTCCCCCCCGTCCGAGACCAGAACGGCTTCGTGGCCGAGCCGCAAAAGGAGTTCCTTCGCGAAGAGCTGGTTGAGCGGGTTATCCTCGGCCACGAGGATTCGGAGACTCTCATTTGAGCCCCCCCGGGGCCGAACCGACGCGGTCGCGACCGTCGAGGTGCCGGCGGCCGGCAGCCCCAGCTCCACCGTGAACTGGAAGAGGCTCCCGCGGCCGACCTCGCTCTCGGCCCAGATGGTCCCGCCCATGAGCTCCACGAGCTGCTTCGCGATCGAGAGCCCGAGGCCGGTGCCACCGAAGCGCACGTGGGTGGACCGGGTCGCCGCCGAGAAGCTGTCGAAGACCGTACAGAGGTTCTCCGGCGGGATTCCGATCCCCTGGTCCCGAACCGCGAAGAGGAGCCGAAGACGCCCGGCGGGGAGCTCCGCTCCGTCTGCCGGCCGAACCGAGACCTCGACTTCGCCCCGGTCGGAGAACTTGAGCGCGTTCCCGACGAGGTTCGTCAGCACCTGCCGGAGCCGGCCCTCGTCGCCTAAGACCTGCGTTGGAAGCTCCGGGCTCAGGTGGAGGGATAGCCTGAGCCCCTTCCTCTCCGCCGTGGCGCGCAGCGGGGCGAGGAGGTCGCGAGCCGACGCGCTCAGAGCGAAGCTCTTCTCCTCGAGTTCTACGCGTCCCGCTTCGATCCTCGCCACGTCGAGGATGTCGTTGATGATCTCCAGGAGTCCCTTGGCGGATTCTTTCGAGAGCCCGAGGAAGTCCCTGGCCCGCTGGGGGAGCGCTTCCTCCATGAGGGCGAGCTCCGTCATCCCCATGATGCCGTTCATCGGGGTCCGGATCTCGTGCGACATCCGGGCGAGGAAGTCGCTCTTGGCGCGATTTGCCGCTTCGGCCGCCTCCTTCGCGTCCCGAAGCTCGCGCTCGGTCCGGACGCGCTGCATCGCCGTCGCGACCTGGTCCGCGATGGTGCGCATCACCTCGATCTCGTCGTCGGCGAACCACGTTCGGGTCCTCGTCCCGAAGGAGAGGGTGCCGATCAACCGCCCTTGCGCCGTCAGCGGATGGCAGCAGTAGGCCCGGACCCCGTAGGAAGCGACGAGTTCCGTGCGGGGGTCCGCCGCGTTCGGGATGTCTTCGGCGATGATCCGGTGCCCTTCCTGGGCCACGCAGCCGCATACGGCGACGCCGTAATCGAGCCACTCGATCCGGCGCGCCTCCTCCTCGGGAATGCCCGCGCAGGCGTTCAGGCGCAGCCTGCCGGCGGCTTCGTCGACGAGGAAGTTGAAGAAGGCCTGACAGTCCAGATGGGCCATGACGTCCCGGCAGAGCTCCTCGACGAGCCGCTGGGGATCGTCCGAAGCGAGGAGCCGCGCCGCCGTCTCGGAGAGGAGCCGAAACCGCTCCTGGCTCTTCCGGACGGCGTCCTGCGCCTCGACGAGGCGGTGGATGTTGAGCGCCGTCCCGAGCCAGCGCACGACCTGCCCCGCCTCGTTGCGGATTGGGCGCCCCTGCACCTTAAACCACTCGTGGACCCCGTCGCAGCGCCGGATGCGGTACTCGAGGTCGTAGGGGGCCCGCCCCTCGATCGCCGCCTGCCACGCTGCGAAGGCGCGCGGCCGGTCGTCCGGGTGGAGGAGGCGGTTCCAACCGTCCCCCAGGTGCTCCTCCATCGGGACCCCGGTGAAGTCCACCCACTGCTGGCTCTGGTAGTCGCAGTAGCCGTCGGGCCTCGTCGTGAAGACCATGCCGGGGATCGACTCCAGCGTCTGCCGGTAGAAGAGCTCGCTCTCCCGCAGGACGTTCTGAGCCCGCTGGAGCTCGGTGACGTCGCGCCAGGCAATGAGGCCCCCGGTGACGTTCCCCTGGGGGTCGCGGATCGGCGCGGCGTTGCAGAGGATGGGAATGCGTCTTCCGTCGGGGCTCCCCAGGACCCAGACCTCGTTTCGGACCACCTCTCCCCCTTGCGTCGCCCGGGTGAGCGGCAGGTCCTCGTTCGCGGCTCGCGTGGCGCCGTCCTCGCAGTAGAGGTCCCACTCCTGGACGTGCCGGTCGGCCGAGATTCCTTCCAGGGCGGAAACGGCCTTTCCCGTCAGTTCCTGCCCGTAGCGGCTGACGCGCAGGATGCGCACGTCGGGAGCGGCGGCGAGGGTGAGGCCCTCGGGCACGTGCTCGAAAATAGTATCGAGGACCCGGCCCCGCTCTTCGGCTGCCGCGAGCGCCTGCCGCAGCTCGTCCTCGCTCCGCCTGCGCTCGGTTACGTCGTAGGAGAGCGCGAGGAGGTGGGTCACCTCGCCCCGGCCGTCGCGGAGCGGGACGCCGCGGCTGACGTAGCACCGGCCGTGGCTCTCGTGCTCGTGCTCGAAGGGGTCGCCGCGCAGAGCGCCTCGGAAGAACGGCTCGTACGTTGCGGCGGTAGCCGGGTCGAGCGCTTCCCAGATCGTCCGCCCCACGAAGGAGGCACGCTCGACCCCCGCGGGGCCGAGCCCCTCGCCCACAGCGACGACGTAGCGCAGGACGTGATCCAGTACCACGACCGAACCTACCGCACGGCTCGCCGCGAGCGTCCGGTAGAGCTCTTCGCTCCGGCGGAGGTTCTCTTCCGCCGCCCGGCGATCGGTGATGTCCTGGACGATGCCCGTCATGCGGCGGGGGGCTCCGCTCGCGTCCCGCCGGTGGCGCCCCGCGGCTCGGATCCAGCGCAGCTCCCCGTCCACGCGACGGATGCGGCACTCGAAATCCCAGTCGCTCCCGGCTTCCTGCGCGCTGCGGAACTTGCGATCCACGCCGTCGCGGTCCTCCGGCAGGACGTGCTCCAGAAACAGCTCGTATGTCCACTCGGGCAGGAGTTCGCGGTAGCCAAAGATCCGGTCGTGCTCCAGGGACCGGGTGGCGCTATGGTCGACGAGGTCCAGGTCCCAGGCGCCCGTGTGGGTCGTCTCGAGCGCGAACCGCAGGAGCTCTTCGCTCTTCTTGACCGCCGCCTCCGCTCGCCGGCGGTCGATCAGGTCCGCCGCCTGCCGGGCCAGAGCGTCGAGGGCCTGAAGCTCGCGCGGGGTCGACTCGCGGGGTTCCCGCCAGTGGGTCGAGAGCATCCCCAGCAGCGTGCCGGAGCGCGAGAACAAGGGCGTCGTCTGCACCGCGCGGATGCCCGTCCGGAGGTATACCTCGCGATCGTCGCTGCCGGCCATGAACTCGCAGGCCTCTACGTCGGGCACGAGGACCCGCTCCCCCGTCCGCAGCGCCTCGCCGCAGGTAGTGCGCGAAGCGGGCCGGACCCACTCCCAGAAGCGGATCGCCTCGTCGCCGAAACCGCGATGGGCGAGGAGCCGGAGCTCTCCCTCCGGGCCTCTTTCGGGTTCGAGCATCTGAAAGCTACCGAAGTCGGCGCGCAGGAGAGCGACGGCCGTGTCGAGAACCTCCTCGTAGAGGCACTCGACTCCGTCTGCGCCGATCCATCGGGTGCTGAGCTGTTGAAGGCGCGCCGCGGCGTCGAGTCCCGCGGCGAAACCTTGCCTTGCGCCGACGAGGTCGGTGACTTCGGTCGCGAGGAGGAGAATGGCCTCGGTGTTGCCGTCCGGCCCGGGCAGGGGTACCTGAGGCAGCCCTGCGTCTTCGATCGCGTCCGCCGTCTCCAGGAGGGCCTCTCCTGCACGTCTCAAGACCGAGACGACCCTCTCCGGGGAACCGGCTGCAGGCCCGGCTATTTCGTCGAGGAGCGAGCGCACGCGCCCGAGGAGTTGTTCTTGGTCTGGCGGCATGGCGCCTCCGTGGACGCGACGGGGAGGCTCCCTCCCGCGAGAATCCCACACTTGTTCGGTGTTAAAGGAGTATGCCAGATGGCACTCGGGGGCGGAAGCTGACTAACCTGCGCTGTCGTCGCGCTGGAACGCCTTCCCGCGAGCTTCTTCCACGAGCTTTCCCGGCGTGTGGCAAGTGGGAGAAGAAACGGTGACGGGCGGGAGGCCTGCAGCCACGGTCCGCTTCGGGTACCTCGAAGCAGGGGAAGGAACGCAGAGGGCGAAGTTTCGAGAAGACGATAAGGCGGGGGTTCGCCTCGACCGGCTGCGCTACAACCGCTACCCGTTGGAGCTCGTCCCGTTCAGAGGGGTTCTTCGGAAATGCAGGCGATGCGCCGAGATATTCGCCTGGCGTCACTTTGGCGACATGACTACAATTGCGCCTTGGGACGTGCATGAAAGGAGCTTCCGTCTCCCCCTCCCCCGGCAGTCCGCTCGTCTTGTTTCTTCCGCTGACGTAATTTGTCCTGAGCCCGGCTCCCTCGCCTCCTTCCTACTTTCCGGTTCGTCAGCAGAATCTGTGAGTAACGACCGCCCCGTCTCCGATGGCCAAGACGGGCGGGCGTATCCCTCGGGCCTTCGAGTCGCGAAGAACGGTCTTCCAGGACTCACTACTCTCTCGGGGAGGCGAGACCGCCGGTCTCTATGCCCTCTTTGCAGGAGTCAAGTGGACCTCCAGCTTGCACCCCACAGCAGCGGCATACTTCTTCAACGTTGCAAGCGTGGGCGAATGACGGCTGCCCGAGAGAGACGTTTCCAGCCGAGTGACAGCCGGCGGCCTGGTTCCCATCTTCTCAGCAACTTCGGCCTGGGTCAGGCCGGCGCGCTGCCGGGCCAGGAGCAACTCGCGCAGCAACGCATACTCGGTCTCCAGTTCGTCGTAGGCCACCTTGAAATCGGGGTCCTGTTTCCAGGCATCCACCATCTCGCGATGGGTCTTCGTTGCCGTGTTCCTGCTCATGATTTGCTCACCTCCCGTTGACGCCTGCGGGCAACCTCCAGATCCCTCTTCGGCGTCTCTTGGGTCTTCTTCACGAACGAATGAAGAATAACGATCCGCTTCCCGACTTTCGTGCAGTAAAGGACTCGGGCGATACCTTCGGGACCGCGCAGGCGGAGTTCGAAGAGCCCGCCGCCCATGGCCCGCGAGTGGGGCATCCGAAGATCTACCCCGAACTCTTCGAGCAACTCGGTCAAACGCGCGTAGGACGCTCGGACCCCGACAGGGAGCGGCTCGATCTCAAGCCGGACTTCCTCGCTATAGTACCCAATCGCCCACCGCACGACCCTTTATAACATATTTGTTACGCAGTGGGAAAGAGGGGTTGGCAACCGGACGCCGGGCAGTCGGCGACGCCCGGCTGCGAGCGGAGGCGCTGCCCATCTCACGCACGCCTCCCCAACTGGGAATCGGCACCAGCGGCATTTTCATCATCCTGCCTATCCAGAGGGGTCGTTCGTTCACGCCGAGGAGGCAAGCCCGAGGGTGAAGCGGAATGCACTGCCCTTCCCCCGCTCGCTTTCGGCCCAGACGCGCCCGCCCTGCGCCTGGATGAGCATCCTCGTGATGTAGAGACCGAGACCGAGGCCCTCCGCCTTCTGAGTTTCTTTGGTCCTGTAGAACTTGTCGAAGAGGCGAGGCAGTTCCTCAGGAACAATCCCTGGACCCCGATCCATCACCGAAACCGTGACTTCGTGCCCCGTGTGCTCCGCCTTCAGGGTGACCGGTGCCTCCGCCGGCGAGTACTTCAGCGCATTGGTGAGGAGATTCGTAAGGATCCGTTCCAACTGATGCGGATCGGCCAGGACCGGAGGAAGATCGGGAGGAACCTCCAGTCGGATGCGTCGGCGGTCCATGGCGTCGCCGGCTCGCTCCAGAAGCCCTGCCGTAAACGCACCCAACTCCACGAACTCTTTTTCGAGCCTCACTTGTCCGCTCTCAAGACGTGTCGATTCGACGAGGTTCTCGATAATGGCACTCATCTGGCGGGCTCCGTCAGCGATGTATCCGAGGTATTTCCTCTCGGTCTCCTCCTCGCCGACTTCCTCGAATCGGCGCCGAAGCCGCTCGGCAAACCCGCCGACCGACACGAGGGGCGAGCGAAGATCGTGGGAAACGATCCGCAGCAGGTCTTCACGCTGCTCCTCCATCTCGTGTAGGCGCGTGATATCGTCGAAGAGCGCGATCGCCCCGGACGGGGTGCCGTCATGTGCGCGAATGGGTGCCGCGCTGCACGAGAACCAGAGCATCCTTCCGTCGCCCCCGAGGCAACGGAGCACTTGCCCGCGCACGGTCTCTCCTCGTAAGGCCCGCGAGCTCGGTGCCTGGTCGAAGCTGAGCGCTCGGCCTTCCGGCGTCTCCAAACAGACGATTGTTCCCTGGAGTGCCGACGCCGCGTCTCCTGGTGCGCGCCCCAGCAACCTTTCAGCGGCCCGGTTCAGGCGAAGGATTTCGCCCTCTGTCCCGTAGATCACGGCGCCCTCCGGCATCGAGTTGATCGCGGCGTCGAGTTCTGCCGCCCGGCGCTGGGCCTCGATGAACAGGCGGTCCCGCTCCTCCTCGGCGCGCTTGCGCGCGGTCATGTCGCGCAGCACGGTCACGACGAGATCTACGCCGTCTTCCTTCGGGAGGGGGAAACCCGTGACCTCCATCCAACGAAGTTCCGCCGCCGGGTACTGGAACCACCCCTGCCAGCAGACCGTCTCCCCGGCAAAGCATCGGTCGAGGAAGGGTTGAATCGCGGTGCTGAAGAACTCCTCACCGATGAATTCGCCGGCCCTCCGCCCGATCAGGTCCTTTTGCGAGGTACCCCGCAGGCGAGCGTATGCTGGATTGACCATCCGGTACGAGTACCGTCTGTCGAGCACCGTGATGAAGTCGGGCGAGCGGTCAATCACCTCCTCGTAGATCCGCAGCGCCTCGTTGGCCCCGCGGAGCTCCTCTTCCATCTGCTTTCGACCCGTGATGTCCAGGTGAACGACGACCGCGCCGACGATGGAACCGGTCGCGTCGCGCACGGGGGCGGAACTCGCGGAGATGAAGCCCCGCTGCCCATCGCCTCGCGCGATCTCGATCTCCTCGCCGGTCACCGTTTCCTCTCTCGCCAGCGAGCGAGCGATTGGCCACTCTTCTGGCTCGTAGGGTCGGCCCTCCCGATGGAAACCCCGCCCGCCGCGGAACGCCTCAATGGTGGTCCCCACGCAGATGGGAAGGCGCCAGATCTCCGCCATGCGCTCGTTACCGAGGACGATCTCGCCGCTGGGGGCGGTAACGACGACCCCCGCAGGCATCTGTCGGATGACCTCCTCCAGCCGGGCGCGCTGGAGCGCCAATTCGGCGGACTTGGCCTGCAGATCGGCGGTCAGCCGTTCCCGTTCGTCCGCCGCCTCCTTTTCGCGGGTAAGATCGTGGAGCACGACCGCCACCCAACGTGCCCTTTCTCCCTCAGCCTTCGCGAGGGGGTAGTGGCGCGCGTCGATGAATCTCCGCCCGAGGTGGGCCTGCTCGATCCAGCCTTGATAAACCGAGACGTTTCCGTTGAACGCCTCGTCGATCTTCGGGCGGGCGACCTCCTCGAAGAACGTCTTGCCGACGACTTCGGAAAGCGGTCGTCCGAGCGCTCGTTCTTCGGTGACCGCGCGAAACGCCGCGTAGGCCGGATTGACTTTCTGGATGACATACCGGTCGTCCAGGATGAGCATCATGTCCGGCGAATTCTCGAAGATCTGCGAATACACCAGGGCGAGGGTTTCGGAGTCGCGCAGCAAGGTTTCCTCCTTCCCCGACGGGGAGAGTGGTGGCCATGCCAACGGCGCGGGAGAGACCCTAGAATTATAACAGTAAAAGTCTCTTTTGAGGTGCTCTAGTACGCCGGGGAGAAATCCGGGGCGGGTGCGTGCGAGATAGCCGCAGAGCGCGTCCCGCCCTGTGCCAGCGCGAGCAGCGGGAGAGGCTCACGCGGATCCTTCTCGCGCATTGGCCCGCGAGCTATCATCGCTCACGTCGTACTGCCAGGCCCCGCGGTGAACATGATCAGAAAGATGAGCGTAGTTCAATTCGTTCTACAGTGGCTTCGGAGGAGTGGTCCTGGGCTGGCGCGTTGACCCTGTGCAATGGTTGCAGTACAGTCAGGCCATGCCGGATCATCCGACGCTTCGCGACCTGCGTCCTTCGGATCAACCCGGATGCCCACAACCCGCCCCATTTCCACCTGGTACTGAGGGACGGGCGCGAAGTCATGGTGGAGATCGCCAGCCTCTGGGTACTCCGCGGAGGCGTGCCCGCCCGGCTGATCGCCGAGGCGCTGGACCGGTCCGCCGAGCATCGAGAGCTGCTACTTGCGAAATGGAAGGAGCTCAACCCATGAGCGCCGAGACACCGCGGGCCGTGAGCGTCGAGACCATGCCCCAGAACCAGCTGCGCGTCGGCTTCACGAATGGCGAGACCCTGACCGTGGACCTGTCCGACGCCATCGCCCGAATCCCCCTGCTCGCCCCCCTCAGCGACCCGGAGCGCTTCGCCCGGGCGCGCGTGGGAGAGTTCGGCCTGACGATCGAATGGGGCGACGACATCGACCTGGCCGCAGACAACCTCTTCGCCCGCGCCAAGGAACAGGCCGGGGAAGCCTCGCACGAGATGTTCTTTGCCTGGATGCACCGCAACGGGCTGTCGATGTCCCAGGCTGCTGAGGCGCTCGGGATGAGCCAGCGGATGATCGCCTACTACCGCTCCGGAGCGAAGCCGATCCCGAAGCACGTCTGGCTTGCGTGCCAGGGATGGGAGTTGCTAAGAAAACGGGCGGCATAGGGAACCCCGTCGGCAGCGAGGTGTGAACTGTGCAGCCTGACCCCGACGTCGTCCTCCTTGAGGCGCCGGTGGGGACGCTGTGACCGCCGGAGGCTGGATCCGCCTGTTGCGCAGAACCTTTGGACATCGAGGAGGACGAACTGAGGACGCTCCGGGAGATCGGTTCGGCGTGGCTCGAGGCGAGAACGGAGCAACTCGAGCGCGCAATTCAGGAAGCCGTCCTGCAGGAGGCGAGCTATGGCGACAAACGAGAAGAGACCTAGCCCAACTTCCGCACCCTTCGTGACTTTTGCCCGGAAATCCGGGCACGGGGGTGCTTTTCGGTGACTACAACTCGCCCCAGGTCTTGACCGGCTCCATGACCTCTTCGGGGATGCCGAGGACGCCGTAGATCTCGCGGTGCTGCTTCTCCGGCGTCGAGCTTCGCCGGATTCGGAGGGCTCGGCCGTCCTGCGTGGGCAGCACGACCGTGACCACTTGATGGGTTGAGAGCGCCTGACGCAATGTCGCCCAAGAGGTGTGCACCCCCTGGGCAAGGAACCTGTTCTCGATGGCGACCAGGAGGTGATAGGCCAGCACGCAAAGAAAGATGTGCGTTTGGACACGGTCCTCCCGATGATGGAAGATCGGTCTCTCCAGGAGGGGGCTCTTCATCGATCGGAATGCGGACTCGATGCGGGTGAGCAGCATGTACATGCGCCAGATCTCGTCCTCGCTGAGATCTGTTCGATCGGTCTTGAGCACGTAGCCGCCGTCGAAAAGCTTCGCTCTGTCCTTTCGTTCTTTGTCTTCTTGCCACGACAGGACTTTCATCTCGGCATCGTAGTCCATGCGGTAGTAACGGGCGACACGCGGATAGCGTTCTTTGAGCCTGCCGATCGCCTGGTGGATCTTGGCTTCGGCAACCAACCGGCCTTCGTTGACCCGCTTTTCGAGCTTGGCGAGATCTCTCAGGAGGCGAGCCTCCTGTTTCTCTCGAATCGCTCGGTCTTTCTCCTCTCGACCCTCGCTTCGGCACAGGATGTGCGTCTCTTCGCCCACCTTGCTTCGCTTGATGAACACCCTCGACTTCTTCTGCCCAGGGTTTCGGGGTGAGGATTCCCGCAGGATCTCCCCCCAGCCTTGCTCTTCTTCGAAATCGTCCAGATGCTCGTTTCGCTCCCCCTGCCGGCTCGCCACGAGGTAATGGTGGCCATGGCTCTGGATCTGCCGCAGGTTCTCCGGATACGCCATCCCCCGGTCTACCACTACGGTCTTGCCAGTCTGCTTGCCGGTGCGTTTCTCCAGCGCCGTGAGCATCCCCTCCAGGGACTGAGCGTCTCGGCGGCTGCCCTCGAAGACCTCGTGCGCCTTCGGAAAACCCTCTCGACCCAGCACCAGACCTACCACGACTTGCTTGCAGTCGGGGCGATTGTCCCTCGAGTAGCCACGTTTGGCTTGAGGATTGCGTTTACATTGTCCTTCGAAGTAGGTCGACGTGAGGTCGTAAAGATAGATGCTGTCCTCCAGATTGAACAGCGTACGTTCACGGTCGGCCAACTGCTTCTCAATGGACTCCCGCCGCGGATGAAGCCGATCGAGGTTTCGGTACAAAGAGTCCTCGAAGAGAACTGTGAAATCTTCGCCCAAAATATCCGTCAGTGCCGTGCGACGAAGCCAATCCGGCATCGCCAATTCCGAGCACGGCCGCACGAGCCGACTCATCACCATCACCTCGGTCAGAAGCCGCGCCCGCGCCGTGAGCCCTGCCTTCGCGAGGATCGCGTCGAGTTCGAGCCGCTTCCACATCTCATGACCGACGTGGACAGGCCCGGCCTCTCGAACCTGCTCGGTCCTCACGCCATCGGTAAGCACCCCCACGACGTGCGGGGCCGCCTCCTCTTCGGGTCCGACTCCTGAGCGCGGCTGCGCGGAGTGCGACCGCACCTTGACGATGAGTTCCTCGACGGGCTTCTCGGAGTACAAGGACGTCTGCCCAGCGAGAGCCGCCTCGATGCGCCGGGCGAGCGCGAGCCACTGCTCAGGCGGGCCAGGGTCGAGGCGACCCAGAGAGCAGATGACCCGATGGCGCGGCCCTTTGGGTGTCTGGACGGATTCGACGAGCAGGTGATTGTGGTAGGGCTTGCCCTTGACGTGCTTCGTCGTGCGCTTGATGAACATGAGTGCCTACATACCACGCACAAAGCGCCACACCAAGGGCAAAACCGCGCATAAATTCAGTGACTATTTAGCGCCTCCAGAACTCGCCACCTTGAAAATCCGCCATTACCTCGCTGCCCAGTACCCGAAAACGGGCTTTTTGGATAAAAGGCCGCGGAAGTTGGGCTAGCCTGGATTCCCACGGCCGGAGTTCCCGTTAACGTCGCGTAGCGGGAATTCCGCGCCAGATCACCAGCTCAACCCCTACTTCGTTATCTCCTGCCTGAACTTATTATCTATCGCCCACGATCTCACGCGCCCCCGAGCCGGCGCGCCCACCTCCGTCTGCTCGTCTCCGGATGTGCTTTTTCCTAGGATCTGCTTGCAGTGACTGGGCGGAGTCTTTCTTGATTTGACTTTGTGAGCGCATTGTGACATAGTGGGACTATGTCTACCGGAAGACGAGATGACATAACAGAGCTCGCTCGCTACTTCCTGGAGCCGTCCAGCCCCACCCATCGGCAGTACGAGGCGCTTCGCGCCTTCTTTGTCGAGAAGCGCCGCTCCTCCGAAGTCGCCCGGGATTTTGGCTACACGCCGGGGACCTTTCGCGTAATGTGCAGCCTGTTTCGTAAGGATCCCAAGCGCGAGTTCTTTTGTCCGCCGACCCGAGGCCCGCAAGTGGCTCCGAAGCGCGACACGCTGCGCGAGGAGGTCGTTCGCCTTCGCAAGCAGAACCTCTCGGTCTATGACATCAGCCGCGCTCTGGACCACGAGGGCCGCGCCATCAGTCCGGCTGCGGTCTCCATGATCCTGAAAGAGGAAGGCTTTGCCCGGCTGCCTCGGCGCCGCGAGGATGAGCGGCCCGCCGCTGTTCGCCCCGAGGTGGCTCCCGTCGCTGACGTTCGCACGCTCGATCTGTCTCCTCGGGGATTTCGGACCAAATTCGGCGGGCTCTTTCTGTTCCTGCCCTACCTGGCAAAACTTCCCTTCGATTCGCTCTCGCAACAGGCCGGTCTTCCTGGTTCGCAGATGATCCCCGCAGGCTGTGCCTTGCGCTCGCTGCTTGCGCTGAAGCTCTGGGGCAATGCCCGTCACAGCCACGTGATGAGCGATGTGATGGACCAAGGGCTGGCGCTCTTCGCAGGTCTCAACCAGATTCCCAAGCGTTCCTTTCTGACCGAGTACAGTTGCCGTATCGACCCGGCCTCCTATCCGAAGCTCTTGCGGTTGTGGTTTGATGCTGTCGGAGAGTTGGGACTGCCCCGCGGACATTCCTTCGACCTCGACTTCCATACGATTCCCTTCCACGGCGAAGATGCCCTCGTGGAGAAGCACTACGTCTCCAAACGAAGTCGACGCCAAAAGGGCGTCCTTGCTTTCCTCGCGCAGGATGCCGAGCAGCGGGTTTTCTGCTATGCAAATGCTCAGGTGCGAAAGAGCGAGCAACAAGACGAGATCCTTCGCTTCATAGAATTCTGGAAAGAGCGTACCGGAGAGCTCCCCAAGGAACTGATCTTCGACTCGAAGCTGACGACCTATGCCAATCTCCACAAGATCAATCAGCAGGGCATCGCCTTCATTACCCTTCGGCGCCGCTCAAAGAAGCTCCTTGAGGAAATCCACCAACAGCCGGTTTCCGCCTGGCGACGTATTGAGCTCCAGGCAGTCTCTCGAGCCTATCGGACTCCGCGCGTTCTCGAACAGGAGGTCACGCTGCCCGGCTATGAGGGAGAACTACGCCAGATCACAATTCTCGACTTGGGCCACGAGGAGCCCACGCTTCTTCTCACCAACCAGCTCAAATGTTCGGCGCGAAAGCTCATCGGGCGCTACGCCCAACGCATGGTCATCGAAAACGGCATCCAGGATGGGGTGGACTTCTTTCACATGGACGCTCTGAGCTCCGCCGTGGCCATGAAGGTCAATTGCGATGTCCTCCTCACCGTCATGGCCAGTAGCCTCTATCGCCTGCTCGGGCGACAGGTGGGGAACGGCTACGAGACGGCGAAATCCAAGCACATCTTTCAGGACCTCGTGAACGGGACGGGGCACGTCCAGGTCGCCGAGCGAGAGATCACGATTCGCCTGCACCACCGCGCCCACAACCCGCTGCTCATCGCCGCCGGCGTCCCCGACACCGACCTTGCGGTACCCTGGCTGGGCGGAAGACGGCTGCGCTTCACCTTCGGGTCCTGACCACCCGGCCGTGGTGTTAAGTCAATCGACTAACGTGGGAATCCAGGCTAGTCGGCTGGCCGAGGCGATGCTGGAGACTGCCAAGGACATGCACGGCGTGGGAATCCTGGAGGACGAGGCGTACGAGAAGGTCACGATGCGACACCTCGGTGCCAAGGACAAGGCCCACGTGGAGCCGCTCAGCGGTGAGGAAATCCGGGCCATGCGCGAGCGTGCCCACATGAGCCAGGCCGTGTTTGCCCACCATCTGAATCTCACGGTGGGTTACGTCTCCCAATTGGAGCGCGGGGTAAAGCGGCCGACGGGCCCTACGCTCGTGCTGCTGAACGTGATCCATCGCAAGGGGATCGAGGCGATTCTCTGAGCCTCTGCGACAGAGAGGTACGCGGACGCCAGGTCCGCACTCCACCCAGAGGTCCGGTTGTTCGGGGGACGGTTCGCCAGTCCGAGCACACAACACCCCGCGAGCCGCGAGAACGGGTCTCGTAACACGTGCTGTCGAAGACGAGCGCGCTCGCAAGGCACTCAGTCAAAGCACGCCCGACACCGGCATTTTCTCGAAGTACGGTCAGATCTCTCTCCTTCGGACGTTTCCGAACGGGGCGCGGCCATCGCCACAAAACCGCAACAGGCCGGCACGCGAACGCGAAAAAAGAGGCGAGAGCAAATCATGGAGGATCTCTCGCCCCGAGGGATGACTTCTGGCAGGGAGCCCGGGGATCGTCGGCGCAACGCCCGTGCTACTGCTGCAGCTCCGGCAGGTTCCGGAAGTACCCTAACCCCGCGCGGTTGGCCAAGGCGTCCTTGTTCTTCACGTTCCGGCCCGTGTACGATCTTCGTGACCGCGAGTTCGACTTGCTACCCGTTGATGGTCTTCGGGAGCTCGGGTATTGCATGATCTTGGCCAGCACGGCGGGCGTGCTGTTGGCCCGGATCAGGTCCTTGAGCCGCTTCACCAGCGGCCCGATCCCACCGCCCGCACCGCATAAAACGCCGCCCCCGAACTGGTCGGTCGACCAGGCCGTTTCGTCGTAAGGGTGTCACCCTCAAGCTCCTCTGGCTCGAGTACCGGGAACGCCACGCCGACCGGTTCAGTTACAGCCAGTCTTCTGCGAGTACGGCCGCTGGACCGAGCGACTCAAGGCCAGCCAGTCATCAAGTGGGACACGGGCGAAGTCGTGAGGCCGACCGGCACCTTTCCTCGATCGGTGCACACCTCCGGCACGACCACGGCTCGCGCGGTCGCCCCGATCTTGCCGTGAAATTGGCCGGGGGGAGGCCATGCGGCATGTGCCGCGGCGGCGGGTAACCCGCTGGGGAAGAAGAAGCCGGTGGTGAATCATGTCCTTATTCCCAGGCCTACAGGCCCGTCCGGCCCCGCTCCCCTAGAGGCCCTTGAGGGCGAGAGATCTTGAAGAACAAGTCAAGTTTCGGAGGTCAGGCGGCAAGGCGCACCTCCTCGATAACGGCGTCAATTGCTCGCGCTGCCTTGTCGAAGGCGCGCGAGGGCCCGAAAGGCTGTGC
>JACRCS010000873.1 GCA_016218905.1 Deltaproteobacteria bacterium | reverse complement strand
AGACATCTTTTCGGTCCTTCCGGAAATGCGCAGCAAGAGCACGAAAGACGAATATCTCGCAGAGGCGCAGAGAGCGCAGAGGAAAAAATGGCCCACCAGCGCCCGGCCGAAGATGGTGGGCCGAGCCCACCCTACGGTACTAATTCCTAATTCCTAATTCCTAATTCCTAATTCCTAATTCCGAATTCCGAATGCGTAAGAGCTAAAGGCTCACAATACCCGGCACATCGCGCCCCGGAAGGACGAGTGGTCGGCATAGCCGAGCTCGTCCTCGTGGAGCTGGCGCGCGACCTCGGGCTTCATCACGGGCCCGAGCAGGGCGTCGACCGAACGGGCGTTGATGCTGTCGAAGGC
The DNA here is from genome assembly GCA_016218905.1 of Deltaproteobacteria bacterium. Next base: position 7,008 of record JACRCS010000873.1, on the reverse strand, counting down.
GTCGAACTCCTCGGGACCGAAGCCCGCCGCCCGGGCGGCGCGCCTCGAGAGCGCGCGATCCACGTGGAGCTGCTCGTACCCGTCCGGAAAGGGCTTGATGATCCTGCGGACGAGCACCGAGTGCTGCTCGATCCACCACCGCCGCATCCCCTCCACGGTAATGTTCGGGTCCCGGCGGCCGGCCAAGGCGAGGAAGATCGGCCCGCCGCCCTCGACGATGAGGTGGGCGAGCCCGGCGAGGAGGGCCGAGGCTCCCGGTTCGACGAGCCCTTCGAGCTCACCCGCGAGGCCGCTGGCCGCCCCGGGGAGCTCGTCGAGCGTCCGGTCTTCCGGCAGGGTGATCTCCAGGGCCGCGTCGACCGGGGCCGCGCCCCCCCGGGAGGCGAGCATGGTCGCGAGCGGATCTTCCGGGATTCTGAGTCCTACCCGCACGCGGGCGCGTTCGCCCGAGTGGGCACGGACCCGCTCGGCGCACCTCCTCAGGCTCGGCTCGGCCGCACCGGCGTCGAGACCGGGACGAAAGCTCAACAAGGCCACGTACCTCGGGACGCACCTCCACGGCCGCGTCGTCATTGAGCCTCCTCTCGTCGCGGGAGCTGCCTCCCCAGGAACCAGGCGATATCCTCCAGCACGCGCCGGTGATGCCGGGCCTCGAGGCTCGGCACGGGCCCCGCTCCCTCCACCACGTCCAGAATCCGAAGCGGGCCTCCGACCCTGCCCAGAAAGTCGAGGCTGTCCGCCTCCGAGGTGATTCCGGCCTCGGTGCCCCGGAGGATCAGGACCGACGCGCGGATCTCGCCCGGGAAGGGGATGTAGGGCGTCGGGTTCCAGACCTTCAGGAAGGGCCCCACCGGCGCCACCCGAAAGGCCGCGGCGTTCCAGGCGCACACCTCCGGTTCGGCGAAGCGCAGGGCCCCCTCGAAGAAGCCGGCCAGCTCCGAGAGGGGGAGGTAGCCGTCGGGGCAGGCGAGGAGCATCTCCCTCACGCCGGGCGGGGCGTGGGCGGCCTGGCTGTGGAGCCAGACGAAGTCCATCAGTGCCAGCGCGGAGACGCGCTCGGGGCGGAGCGAAGCGAGGTTGCAGGCGGCCACCCCTCCGGAGCCGAAGCCCACCATCGCGACCGCTCCCGTTCCGGTCTCGGAGAGGACGAAGTCGAGGAACGCTCCCGCGTCCCGGAGCTCGACCTCCTGGGTGATGCTCCGGCCGTCCGGGGGTCGATAGCTGCGGCCGAACCCTCGGGGGTCGTAGGCGAAGACCCGAAACCCGGTCGAGACCAGGAAGTCCATCAGGGAGTACCCGGGCACGGGGCAGTCGAAGAACTCGTGGGAGTTGAGACAGGGCGGGAAGCAGAGGACGACCCCCGCGCCCTCGGCCGTCCCCTTCTCCGTCGCGTAGAGGCGCTGGCCGTCGAACGACAGCAGGAAGTGCTCTGTTGTCGCCAGTCCTTCCCCGGGAGCTCCGCCCGGCCGCATCGAGCCCGGTACGTGCATGGCTAGAAGACCCTTCCGCCGCGTGGAAGGCTCGAGCACCTGTTCGGCTCCTTGACGCGAGGCGACGCGCTTCGGCCTCCCATCAGAGCAGCGTCTCGATGAAGCTGCCGACCTGGGCCTTCATCTTGGCGTCGTCCCAATCCCGGTCGTCCACGTAGTCGCTTCCGATGTTGAGCGTCGGCACCCCCGCTCGGCGGATCGCCTCCAGGCAGAGGAGCTTGGGCCCGCTCAGCATCCGGCACGACTCCGCGTGCTGATAGAGGACGCCGTCGATGCCGTACTCGGCCGTGAGGTCCGGGATCCAGTAGGTCGTCCAGGGGGGCAGGGTGCCGATCTCCGTGTACGCCACGTAGCGGCTCGCCAGCGCGCGCAGCGGGTCGCTCAAGTCGCGCCGGATCCACTGCTGCGTGATCTCGAAGTAGGGCGTCCACACGAAGACCGCCCCGTACTTCTCCTCGAAAGAGTCGTAGAAGCCGGGGCTGAACCAGTTGGGCGCCCAGAGGTGCATCAGCCGGATCCGCTCGTTGTCGTAGCCGGCGACCCCTTCGTCGGCCCGCCAGCGGACCTCTTCGTAGAGCCTCTTCGCGTGCGCGAGGCCGAATTCGTGGCCCCGGAAGAATTGGGTGGAGATGCAGTTGGCCCAGTGGTCTCCCACGCGAATCGGCGAGGGCCGGCGCTTGGTCAGCTCGAGCACCCTGCCGATGTACTCGTACTGCTCGTTGCTCAGCTCGACGGCCCGCCGGAGCGCCGCGTGGCTCAGCGCTTTCCCGGAGATCGTCTCCAGGAAGGCGATGAGCCCCTCGGCCTCCTGCACGGCGTAGTCGAGCCGCCAACCTTCGCGGTAGTTCTCCTTCTCGATCGTCTCGACGTCGGCCCAGCAGTCCCGGGGCGGCGGCGCCTCCGGCATCGTGTGGTCCCAAATGTAGATCGGGATCCCGAGCTCCAGGGCCATCAGCTCGAAGACGCGGATGATGGGGTCGCAGTTCACCTCGACGACGATCGCCGCGGGCTTGGGCACGCCGCCCCAGGGGGCGAGCTCGGGCCGGTTCTCGAAGAAGTAGCCGAGGGGCGAGACGCAGTACCGGCAGAGGTCCCGGAAGTACCCCCGGTCGTTCACGACGTTCAGGTAGTGGGCCGACCTCTGCTTGGCCGCGAGGATGGCGGACCAGTTCACGTTGAAGAGGACCGGGAGATCCATGGCGTGCATGAGCTCCTGGAGCGAGCCCACGTTGGTCCAGATGAGGGGCTCCCCCTGCCGCACCCGCTCGGTCATCCGGCCGTAGTACTGCTTCTGGTAGTCGGTGAGCATCCTGGAAGCCTGCAGGGACTTCCTCGTCCTCTCTCCCTGGAAGCGCTCGGTCATCGCCGTCTCCTGGCGGGTCATGGGCAACTCAATCCAGACCCAACGCCCCGGGATTGCCGAGGTGCGAGGGGTCGAGAAGGTGCTTCAGCTCCTGAAGGGTCCGCCAGTTGTCCTCGTTCTTCACGGCGCTCCGGTACGGATAGTACTTGCCGATTCCGTAGTGGATGCACCCGAGGCGCTCGAAGAGGTCGCGCAGACCGTGGCGCAGCCGGATGGCCGCTTCCGTCGCCGCGGAGTTCGGCGGGATCTTCCCGTACTCGGTCCGCTGCTCGCCGGTCAGGATGCTCGCCCGCAGCGGGTTCATCCGGTCGTGCCAGTAGAGGATCGGCTCCACGCCGAAGAGCCCGTGCGGGGAGACGCAGATGATCGTCTTCTCGATCCCGTGCTCCTTCATCACCGCCGCGTTCTCGGCGAAGAAGCTCTCGAGGGCGGAGATGAACTCGTGGGCCCGGGAGAGCGGCACGTTGCCGTTGCTCGGAAAGGAGTTCGCGCCCTTCATCCCGACGATCAAGCGGTCGACCGGCATGAAGGGGTCCGCGCGCAGGGCGATGGAGAGGGCCGCCGGCAACCTCGTCCCGCCGTGCCGCCGCGCGAGCTTCCGGGCCGCGGCCATGGCGCGCTCGGCCGAGGCGTGATCGAAGGCGTCGATGACGATGTTGAGGCTGAAGTCCCACGCGGAGAGGTACTTCAGGCCCCCCGGCCGGACGGTCCGCAGGACATTGACGAGCCCACGGAACCGGCTCGGGCTCGAGCTCACGATCTCCCGCAGGAGGGCCTTCGCCTCCGCGGCGGAGGGCTTCGGCTGAGTGGCGAACTGGTCGTGGTGGTAGCGCTCGAAGGCGAACATCTCGGAATGGACTCCGAGCTTCGCGATGGCCACGAGGGCGGAGACCATCGAGTGGCGGTCCCGGAAACCGAAGGAGCTGTAGGCGGTGCCTCCCGGGTTCTTCACCAGACGGAAGGCGGCGCGGGTCTTGATCCCGAGCGCTCCCCCGTCGTGGACGAAGAGTCCGGTCAGGTCCGGGCCGAAGTAACGGTGAAGCGGGGTAGCGGATCCGGTGGCGAGGGCCCCCGTCTGGATGACGCGGCCGTCGTAGGCCACCACCTCCAGGCCGAGGAGGTGGTCGGTTATGTCTCCGCGTCCTACGCCCGTCGCGTTGTTCCCCAAGCCTCCGCCGACGGTCGCGCGGACGCCGGAGAGCGTCCCCATGAACGGGACCCGGTACCCCTTGCCGCGCAGGGCTTCGCGCAGCTGCTTCCAGGTGACGCCGGCCTCGACGCTGACGAAGAGGTCTTCCGTGTCGACGGCGAGCACGCGGTTCAGGCGCCCGAGGTCGAGGATGACGCTCTGCTCGCGCTCCGGCACGAACCCGCGGGTGTAGGTCATGCCGCCGCCCCGCGGAATCACCGCGTAGCCGGCGGAGGTCGCCAGCTTGACAGCCTCGGACACCTCCTCCGTCGATCCTGGCAAGAGGATTGCCGCGGCCGCGGGCCGGTGCTCCTCGCTGAAATCGGTGGAGTAGAGGACCCGGGTCTCCTCGTCCGTGAGCACCTGCTTCTCGCCCAGGCGGGCGCGGAGCACGTCCCAGGGTGCACTCGTATCCGGGGTTCTCTCCATGGGGCCTCCTCTCGGGGCCGTTCCCCATGAGGTCAGGCGAGCGCCTCCAGTTGGGGCAAGTCTCCCCTCTGTACCCGCCGGTGCAGCTCGCCGCCCCGCCGCCAGACGAGGCAGCTGTCGATGAGCGGCTCGAAGAACGCGGCCTCGGGCTCCTTCGGCTGAAAGAGGGTCATGGCTGCCTGGTGCACCGGCGTGCCGAAGGCCAGGACGAGCGACACGATGTGCGTACACCCCCTGTAGCGGCCGAGCCGCTCCTGAACCGCGCGCGTGAAGCCGCCGGCGATCCGAAGGCCGACGAGGCTCTGCATCGCCGGGATCACCTGCCGGCACTCGTCTTGCGGGTGGACGGCGAACTCCGTTTCGACGCCCACGATCTCGAACTCCGGGCAACGCACCCGGAGGCGGACCGTCAGGTTGTGGACCTCCTTGGCCGTCTCTCCCCGACCGGGAAGCTCGTCGATCAGGTTTCCCGTCACCTCGATGACGTTCGCCTCCCCCCCGCGCCGAGTCCCAATGCGGATGGTCCGCACCGTCAAGCAATCCCCATCCATGTGCCCTCCTCCCTGCGATGTAAGCGACCTGGGCCGGGCCTCATCAGGAGGCCCGAGAATTGGGGCAGGCAGGGGACTCGCAACCGCGCCCCTGCCTGCGCCCGCCGTTCCTACTGTGCCTTCTTCGTGATGGCCTGCAGGCTCACGTCCTCCCGCGTGTAGAATGCGGGCAGCTGGTAGGACTGCGAGAGCCCGGAGTGCAGGTCGATGTGGTCTTTCAGGACGCCGATGCCGCCGGACCAGCTGAAGATGCCCATCTCGGGATGGAAGCCGCCGGCCAGCTCGAACGTACGGTAGAGGCGTCCCTTCCGGTCGTAGTTCTCGACGTGGATGTAGTTGAACGTTTCCATGTCGACGTAGAAGAGTCGATAGCTGTAGACGTAGTTGGGATCCAGCTGCGTCAGCTTCACGACGTACATCGGGCGGCGCTCCATCTTCACGTTGTGGAGCTCAAAGCCCTTGGAACTGATGTACTCCGATCCGTCGATGCTCGAAGCCGGACAGAGGTACTCCCGCTCCGCCACGATTTCGAACTTGTACGGGAACCGCGTGGGGGAGAGCTTCTGGTTCCAGCCCTCGGTGTCGTCGTAGATCTGGTCCTGGCCCATGACCGGGTCCTGCGTGTCGGTCGCCGACATCTTGCGGATCCGGCGCAGCGACGGGATGTAGATCATCAGCTGATCGGCTTCCGTAGGATCGAGGAAGTAGGTCGACCCCTGGACCGTCCCGTACACGTCCCGCGGCGCCAGGAACCCGAAGGCGTAGCTCTTGAATTCCTTGCGCTGCTTCGCCCGTTCGTCGAACCAGCCGTAGGGAGGCATCAGGGTCCGGCCGGCCAACCGCAGGTGGGCGACGTCATAGGAGCCGTCGAAGTCCATCTTCAGGTCCTTCGTGAAGCCCATGATCCGGCCGAGGAGGTAGAAGCTGAGCTCCCAGGCCAGCGACCTCTTCTCGACGTTGTACATGACCTGCTGGGCCTTGAAGGGGCCCGACGGCTTCGGGAAGGGGTAGCCCCCCTGCCAGGACTCCGGAATCAGGTAGCCTTTCGCGTCCAGCTTGGACTTTCCGAGGTTCTTCTTCGTCGCTTCGGCGATGGGGAGGGCGTAGTAGTACTGCCGGGTCGGGATGATCTCGAACTCCGGGATGTTCCCGGCGTGGGGCGGTGCCCCGGGCTTGATCCGGTTGTACATCTCCGGCCACATGAGCTCTTTCAGACCCGGGTACTTCGCCAGGTCCTTGTAGCTGTACTTGCCGGGTTTGATCTCCGGGGCGATCTTGCCGACGAGGTCGGGAGCCTTGAACCCCACCAGCTCCGACCACTCCTCCTTCATCGCGTTGACGTCGTAGGAGAGCTTCGCGTAGAGCTTCGGCGGAAGCACCTGCTTCGGCCCGATGGTCGTCAAGTAGGGCCGCGGGTCGTCGAAGGGCTTCTTGTGCTTTTCGAGCTGGGCCAGGGAGAGGATGTACGTGCTCGGGTGCGGGATGTCTTCAGCGCTCCAAGAGGTGCCGGGCTTCGCCCCGGTGCCCAGAAGTACGAGCGACACCGTCAGAAGTCCGTAGCGTGCCGTCTTTCGCATCTTCGTTTCTCCTCTGTACCGCATGCCCGACTTATTGGAACCTGTACCGCACGGTGAAGAAGACCTGGTCCTTGTGTTTCAGCGGCTCGAGTCCAAGCCCTGCTCTCTGCCCGTCCAGCATCAAGGCGCCGAGCGTGTAGTCCCACTTGTCGCTGCGGTCATAGGTGACCTGGGCCTTGAACATGTTCGCGTTATTGGTGATGTCCCTCAGCCAGAAGAACATCGGGGCGATCTTGTTGTGGAAGTAGGACGTGTTGACCAGACGCGACGTCATGTAATTGTCTTCTTCGAGCGGGCCCCCGCTCGCCGACGTCAGCTTGTCGGTGATCGATTCCGAGGGGAAGTCCAGCAGGCGCTGGTGGAAGAACTGGCCCGAGAGGAAGAAGTACGCCCTCGGGTTGAGGAAGTT
>JACRCS010000876.1 GCA_016218905.1 Deltaproteobacteria bacterium | reverse complement strand
GTTCCCCCTCCTCTCCTTCGGCCGAGAGGGAGTATCCCGGTGTGCAGAAACAAGAAAGCCGCCCTGCTCTCCACGGAGCACAGCGGCCTTTGCGTCGGTGTGGTTCGGTTCGGGATTCCTGCGTACCGATCCGTTCATCGTCACCCCCCGGGAGACGGCGTCCGGGCCCTACTTACTCCCGTGGGGCGCCCCGGGTCAAGGCGCCATCAGGCGCCAGGGTTGGACGGCTTTGGATGTCGCTCTGGGTGTTAAGGGAACCCGCCGCACGGAGGGGCGAAGAGAGAGACTCCGCTCTGGTCGTAGTGTCCGCCGATGGCGAAGACGTAGATGTGCTCGTCGTCGAAGCGGTAGATGAGCCGATCCTTCAGCGAGAGTCGGCGCGACCACAGGCCGCTCAGCCCGTGCTTCAGTGGCTCCGGCTTCCCCGTGCCCGTGGCAGGGTTGCCCCGCCGCACACTGGGTCTCGTGCAGCGCCTCGTCTCGATCGCGCAGCTCCTCGTGGTGCTCCCAGGTATCGCCCTCAAATGTGATCGAGCGCATCCTCCCTCGTGGGCGGTCAGCGTGTGACCGGCGGCTGGGACGAAGGCGTAACGCCTGCCCCCAACGAAAAGAGAGGCCGCTTCGCCGATCCTTCGGCAAAGCGGCCTGCCGTTTCGTACCGAACCCCCTCTTCGCTTCCGGGCCCGCCGGCTCGCAGAAAAGCGCCGCTTACGCGTCCAGTGGGGCAGCCGAGCGCCCGCGGGACTCACCACCTGCCCTTCTTGCACATCTGTGCCAGCTTCTCCCTCTGCGCCGGCGTCAGGATCGCGTGGAACTCCGCGGTCGCGTTGGCCAGGTCGTGGCCCGTGGTCCGAAGCTGGTCGACCCGCTGGTCCACCAAGGCGTTGAGCTTCGCCGCGTCGAAGGTCGGCTGGTTCCACAGCTCGACGAACTCCTTCTTGTCGGCATCCCTGGCCTTCATGAGGGCCTGGAGGTCGGGCATCAACCGGTCTCGGAGGGCGTAGGCCTTCTGGCGCTGCTCGTCGGTGGCGTCCACCTTCGAGAGCAGCCGGTCCACGTGCTTCTTGACGTGCTCCTCGACCCGAGCCTCATCCATCGGCCTGTGCCCCCTCGAGCGGTGTCCGCAGCCGGCCAGGAGCGAGACGCCGGCCAGGGCGGCTATGAACAGCGCGATCGTTGCCGCGCGAACGATAGGATTCATGGTCGCATCCTTTCTTCCCCCCTCGTCCACCGGCTCGCGCAGCATCTCCGGATGCCCCGGTACGCCGCGTCCACCGCTATCCTCCTGTAACTCCGGCGGGGGGGAGCCGCAAGGACCGGGGTCACCGGCGGCGGAATGGCGCCCCGTTGCCGGCGTCTATCGGCCCCGCGCCGGTGCCAGCTTCTCCAGGACCTGCCCGAGCTCCCCGATGTAGCGGCCGTACCCGGCCCAATCTCCTGCCCGCTGCGCGTCGAGCGCCTTTCGGTAGAGCTCCCGGGCGGACGCGAGGTCCGGCGGCAGCGCGGCGCCGGCCGCCGCGCCCGGCGCCGGCCGCTCCCCCGCCGCCGGTGCGGGTCCGGACGGCGCTGCGCCGAACACCTTCGCCAGGGCGGACGGCAGGTCCTTCTCCATGGCGACTTTATCCGCGTACGCCACGATCACTCGAGTCAGCGCCGGCATGGCCGTCTGCTCGGCCTGCAGGTAGAGGGGCTGGATGTAGACGATCGAGTCCTTGACCGGCAGCACAAGCAGGTTGCCGAAGAGCACGCCGGATCCCCGCTGGTTCCAGAGGGTGAGCTCCGGGGAAATTACCGGATCCTGGTTCACCCGGGCACTCACCTGCTGGGGTCCCAGCACGAGCCGCTGCTTGGGAAACGTGTAGACGACCTGCTTGCCGTACTCGGCCGGGTCGGCCTTGGCGGCCATCCAACCGATCATGTTGTCCTTGTTGCGCGGTGTGAAGGGGACCATGAGGAGGAACTCCTCGGTGGGCTCGTTGGGCAGCCGCATCAGCACGTAGAAGGGGTCCATCCCCCGGCCCTTGCCCTGCCCTCCCTCGCCCGGGATCGCCCACTGGTCCTCCTTGTTATAGAACACCTGGGGATCCTGCATGTGGTAGGTCTTGTAGACGTCGGCCTGAACCCGGAACAGGTCCTCGGGATAGCGCAGGTGCGCCCGGACCGCCGCGGGCATGGTCGACGCGTCGGAGAGGAGGCCGGGGAAGATCTCCCGCCAGGCCGCGAGCACCGGGTCCTTGGCGTCGAAGGCGTAGAGGGTCGTGGTCCCGTCGAAGGCGTCCACCGTGATCTTGACCGAGTTTCGGATGTAGTTGATCCCCCCTGCCGTGGGTTGGGAGTACGGGTAGTGGTCAGAGGTGGTGTAGCCGTCGAGGATCCAGAGGATCCGCCCGTCCACGACGGCGGCGTAGGGGTCCCGGTCCAGGACCAGCCAGGGGGCGAGGCGGCGCACGCGCTCCACCAGGGAGCGGCCGAAGAGCACCCGGCTGTCGGGCCGGATGTACTCGGAGAGGAGGATCTTCGCCGACCCGAACCGCAGCGCGAAGAGAGCCCGGCGAAGCAGCCCACCCACGGGAACGCCGGCCTTTCCGTCGTAGGAGCGAAACGCGTTCTTGTCCCCCAGCGGATAATCGAACTCGGGCAGGGAGGTCCGG
>JACRCS010000875.1 GCA_016218905.1 Deltaproteobacteria bacterium | reverse complement strand
TGAAAGAGACGCTGTTTCAATAAGCAATTCTAGGCAGCGACGGGTGCCGGACCAAAGCCAGTCAAGCCGCTCGATCCAGCTGTTGTAGGACAGTTCGATCCGGCGAAGCGTTGGGACAAACAGTAGATCCCTGTTGTCTTGTGCCTTCGGTGGAGCTGAGTCGTGAACTACAAAGAGATCATCCATGCCGTAGCTCTACTCGCGTCCTTCATCGCCCCCGGGGATTCTTGGGGTAGGGCCCTGCCGGCCGACGACCTGTTTGCGGTCACCTTTGTGGGCGAGCGGGAGGGCTGGGCCTGCGGGCGCTGGGGAACCATCCTTCACACCCGAGACGGCGGCGCCACGTGGGAGCGGCAGCGGACCGGGGTGGAAGCGACGCTCTCCTCCGTGCACTTCGTCGACGGCCGGAACGGGTGGGCCGTCGGAGACCAGGGCACCATTCTCCACACGGCGGACGGAGGCAAGCGGTGGGAGCGGCAGCTGAGCCCTGTCTCCTTCTTCCTCATGGCTGTCCGGTTTGTCACGAAGGACAAGGGATGGATCGTCACCGAGCGGACCCACATCCTCCACACCGAGGACGGCGGGAAGACCTGGGCCATCCAGTTCCACGACCAGGATTTCATCCTGAAGAGCCTCTCCTTCTCAGACAAGCAAAACGGCTGGGCAGTCGGGGAGTACGGCTTTGTGTACCACACCGCCGACGGCGGGAAGAGATGGGTCCGGCAGGCCGGTGAGTTCGGGCTCTCCGATGCGACAGGCGAGTTAGTCGGGGGGAGCTTCCTCTTCGACGTGGCGGCCGTGGACGCGAGAACCGCCTGGGTCGTCGGCATCGACGGCTACGTCGCGAGGACGGTCGACGGAGGGAAGACGTGGCAGAAGGCCACGAAGGGCCTGCCCAAGACGCACCTCTTCGGCCTGAGCGCCGGGGAGAAGGGAGTCGTGATCGTGGGCGACGCCGCGCTCCTCCTCACGAGGGACGGAGGCGAGACCTGGCGGAGCGCCGCAGTCGAGCCGACCATCCGGTACGGCTGGCTCTACAGGGTGGCCCGGCGGGGCACGAGAGGCTTCGTGGCGGTGGGACAGGCCGGGCGCATCTACCAGGCGGATCCAGGAGCCGACCGTTGGACGCTCACGGCGGCACGATAACTCGTCCCGTCCGCCCGACCGCCTTTTCGAGGAGCATCCGACATGGGCACCCCGCTGGAGACGAAGACCCGGTTCGAACGGTTTTGCTGGTTCCTGGCCCGGAACCGCGGGACGACTCTCGCGCTCGTCCTGGCCCTTACCACGGTGTTTGCGGTGGGAGTCTTCCGGATCCGCACGGAAGTGGTCCTCACCGAGATGTTCCCCTACGACCACCCGTACCTGAAGCTCATGGCGAAGTTCGGCCAGGTCTTCGGGGGCGGGGGCTCCGGCGTGGTCATCGCGGTGAAGACGAAGCAGGGCGACATCTTCAACGAGAAGACCTTGACGAAGATCAAGAACATGACGGGCGAGGTGGAGCTCTGGGACGAGGTCTACCGGGTCCTCACGGTCTCGATGGCGAGCAACTCGGTCAAGGTCGTCAAGCCTCAGGGCAAGGGCGAGATCGCGATCGAGGCGCTGATGTTCCCCCAGGTCCCGAAGACGCCCGAGCAGATCGAGCTCCTGAAGAAGAACATCTTTTCGAACCCTGCCTACAACGGGAGCCTCGTCTCCCGGGACGGGACGGCCTGCCTCCTCATCACCGAGTTCAAGGAGAATATCTCCTACTCCCGAGCGTTCACGCTCCTGCGCGGCCTCACCGAGACCTACTCGGACGAGAACACGTCTGTCCACATCGTCGGCTTCCCGATGCTGATGGGCTGGATCTACAGCCTCAGGCCGCAGATGTACATGGTCTTCGGGATCAGCGTACTCGCCATCGCGGCAGTGCTCTGGCTCGTCTTCGTTAATCTCCCCGGGATGATCTCGCCGCTCGCGAACGCCGGGATCCTGACGGTCTGGGGCCTCGGCTTCATCGGGTTCACGGGCATCAACTTCAGCCCCCTCCTGTACGTCCTCGCGTTCCTGGTGGGTGCCCGCATGATCGGCAACTCCCACCAGATCGCCTACCGGTACTTCGAGGAGCTCGACGCGAACAAGGGCGACCGGAAGAAGGCGTGCTACGAGACCATGCGCACCATGTGGGTCCCGAACTTCGCGGCCGTAGCCGCCGACATGGCAGGGTTCGCGGTCCTGTTCATCGCCAAGATCGTGCTCATGGTCCACCTCGCCATCATCATGACCTTCTGGATGGGCACGATCCTCCTTACCGGGCTCCTCGTGCCGCTGGTCTGCAGCCTCATCCCGCAGGAGGTCGCGACCGCGGAGTGGGCGAAGGAGAGCTGCCAGACGGACTGGAAGGCGCGGCTCATGATGGGGGTCAGCCGCTTCTCCATCGCGCCTGGGACCCGGTGGGTGACGGCCGGCCTCATCGCCGCCCTGACGGTCTTCTGTCTCTGGCAGACGAGCAAGCTGAAGATCGGCGATCCGACGCCGGGCTCCCCGGTGTTCTACGAGGACCACCCCTATAACCGCGATCAGGCCGAGATCAACCGGCTCTTCGACGCCTCATCCGAGAACCTGATCCTCTACTACGAGGGCCAGCCGGGATCCGTGTACGACCCCCTCGTGCTGAACACGTTCGAGGCGTTCTCTCGGCACATGGCGGAGCGCCTCCCCGACATCTATAAGTCGTCCACCTCCCTCGGCACGATGGCCAGTACCCTGAACTGCGTCTTCCACGACGGGGACATGCTCTGGTACCAGCTGCCCCGAAACGGCGAGATGCTCACGGGAATCCTCGGCTACATCCGCAACACCGTCGATCGGGGAACCCTCGGCCGCTTCATGGATTCGAGCCTGGAGCGCTCCCAGATCACCCTCTACTTCGCCGACCACACCTCGGACAACCTCCTGCGCATCCGCAACGCCGCGTACGAGTTCTTCCGCGAGCGCCCCATGAAGATCGGCAAGGGCGCGTTCAGCCTGGCGGGCGGCCGGATCGGGATGGAGATCGCGGTGAACGAGGAGATGAAGCGCTCCCACCTGCTCATCGACGTCGCCGTCTATCTCGGGATCTTCGTGCTCTGCTGCCTCTGCTACCGGTCGGCCGTCGCGGGACTCATGCTCACGCTGCCGCTGATTCTCGCCAACGGGATGGCTGCGACGTACATGTCGCTTCGCGGCATCGGGCTCTCGATCAACACGCTCCCGATCGCCGCCATCGGGGCCGGGCTCGGGGTCGATTTCGCGATCTACCTCTACAGCCGGGCGATCGAGGAGTTCCCGCTCCAGAACGGGGACTGGACCGCCACGATCATGCAGTCCGTCTGCACGTGCGGGAAGGCGGTGGTGTACACCGGGCTCACGGTGATCCTCCCGATCCTCACCTGGTACTTCTTCTCCGACATGAAGTTCCAGGCCGAGGTGGGCTTCTTCCTCTCTCTGATCATGGCCGCGAACGTCGTCCTCTCCCTCACGCTCCACCCCTTGATGATCTACCTCATCAGGCCGAGGTTCATCAGCCGCGCCGCCCCCGCCGGAGACACCGACCACGGCGACTGCGAGCCGGCCACCGGCGCTGCCACCCTGTGACGAAGCATCGGGAACGAGAAGCCCCGCGAAGGCAGGGCAGAAAGGAGCTGACATGAAGTACGGGCGGCTGAGGCGGTGGGTATTCGGTGCGGCGCTGGCGGGGCTCTGCCCCCCGGCCGGGGCGGCCGAGTTCACGTTGGCGGGGAGTCCCGGGTCGATCATGGGCTACATCGACCAGGGCGTCACCTTCGGGATCGACGAGGCGGACGCGAGCGGGAAGAGCGGCTTCAACCAGGCGGTCTTCACCGCGCTCCTCGAGGGTAACTACAAGCCGGCGCCGACCTTGAAGCTTTACGCGGCCGGGAAGCTCACGGCGGACTGGGCTTACCCGCTTCTCGAGGAGGGCGACGAGTGGAAGAGGAAGGAATTCGACCGGAGCCGAGATGAGCTGTACGTCGACACCGGCTGGAACGACATCCTCCACGAGGCCCATGTCACCT
>JACRCS010000874.1 GCA_016218905.1 Deltaproteobacteria bacterium | reverse complement strand
CTGTCCGGCCTCGTCGCCGGACGACGCCGCCTCGCGGAGCTGCGCGAGGTCCGGCTGATTCCCCTCCTGAAGGCGCGCATCGGTCCTCGTGCCGTCCGTCTCCTCGACGAGTACGCGCCCGATTCGCTTCCCGTCCCGACGGAACGCCGCCTCCGGCTCCGATACGAGCCCGACGGTCCCCCGGTCCTCGCGGTCAAGCTCCAGGAGCTCTTCGGCCTCGCCGCGACGCCACGCGTCGCCGCGGGCCGCATCCCCGTCCTCCTGCACCTTCTCTCCCCCGCGGGACATCCCGTTCAGGTCACCTCCGACCTCGCGAGCGTCTGGTCGACGACCTACCCCGTCATCCGCCGGGAGCTGCGCGGCCGATACCCGAGGCATCCCTGGCCGGAGGACCCCTGGAGCGCCCCCCCGCGGTGCGGGACGACCCGCTCTGGCCGCTGACGCGCTAACCTGATGTCACGGAGGAAGAGATGAAGACCTCGCGACTCGCCCTCGCCGCCCTCCTCGCCCTCCCCCTCGGCGCCGCCGACGCCCCCGCTCCCGAGGCGCTCGCCGCGCAGGCCCGCTCGCTCGCGGGCAACCTGATGCTTTCCCTCCAGGGCGAGCTCTTCGCCGCGTTGAAGAGCGGCGGACCGGTGAAGGCCCTCGACATCTGCCGCGTGAAGGCCCCTCAGATCGCGACCGCCACCGCAGCGGGGACCCCGTGGAAGATCGGCCGGACGGCCCTCAGGGTCCGCAACCCCAAGAACGCCCCCGATGCCTGGGAGACGGCGAAGCTCGAGGAGTTCAGGAAGCGTCTCGCGGGCGGCGAGGAGATACCAGCGATCGAGGTATGGGAGGTCGTCGAGACCGACGGACGGCCGGCCTTCCGCTACATGAAGGCGATCGGCACGGCCTCTCCCTGTCTCAACTGCCACGGTTCGGCCCTCAAGCCCGAGGTCGCCGCCAGGGTGAAGGAGCTCTACCCGGAGGACCAGGCGGTCGGCTTCACGGCCGGCCAGCTCCGCGGAGCGTTCACCTTGTCGCGACCGCTCTGAGCGCCGAACGGTCGTTCGTTCCTGGCAGGCGAAGAGAGGGAGCAGAACATGTCCTCTTCACGAATCCTGAACAAGGCCCTTCTCGACGAGGTCGTCACGGCCGAGGAAGCCGCGTCGATGATTCGCGCGGGCGACACGGTGGGAATGAGCGGTTTCACGGGCGCCGGCTACCCGAAGGCGGTCCCCGTCGCCCTCGCGAAGCAGATCATGGACGCCAACCTCAGGGGCGAGAAGTTTCGGGTGAGCGTCTGGACCGGGGCGTCGACAGCTCCCGAGCTGGACGGCGCCCTCGCGATGGTCGACGGCGTGGAGCTCCGGCTCCCCTACCAGTCGGACCCGATCTGCCGGAAGAAGATCAACGCGGGCGAAATGGAGTACCTCGACATCCACCTGTCGCACGTCGGCGCCTTCGTCCGCCAGGGCTTCCTCGGAAAGCTCGATGTCGCGCTCGTCGAGGTGACCGGCGTCCGGGAGGACGGCGCGCTCATCCCTTCCTCCTCGATCGGCAACAACAAGGTCTGGCTCGACTCGGCCGAGAGGGTCATCCTGGAGGTCAACTCCTGGCAGTCGGAGCGGCTCGAGGGGGTCCACGACGTCTACCAGGGCTTCGCGCTCCCGCCGAACCGCAAGCCGATCCCGCTCGTCTCCGCGTCCGACCGGATCGGGACCCCGTACCTCGACTGCCCGCTCGAGAAGATCATCGCCGTCGTCGAGACGAACGCGCCGGACAGGAACGCGCCCTTCTCGGCGCCCGACGAGGCGTCGAAGAGACGGGGTCTGGTCTGCATTCTACACTCTACGGCCCAAGGGGAAGACCGCTCGCGGGGGAGCAACGGAGGCTCGGTCCGGCTGTTCGGTTGCCCAGCTCCAGCGAACGTGCAGAGTGGAGAATCAAGACCTGCCCTCGCTCTTCATCGGGGATGGAACCTCGAACCGGTTTCCGGAGTAAGAGTAGCGAATGGAGACAAGCGACGCGTGCGATGAGGCTCTCCTCGGACGATTCGTCGCGGGGGACCAGGACGCGTTCGAGATTCTCTTCCGCCGATTCCAGGCGCAGGTCTATCGCTGGATCTTCTCCATCGTCCGGGACCCGGCCGCCGCGGAGGACGTCCTCGCGGAGTCGTTCTGGCGGGCCTACCGCGCACGAGCCCGTTTCGATTCCCGGAGGAGCTTCGGCGCCTGGATGAGGAGGATCGCCACGAACGCGTCCCTCGACTACTGGCGCGACGAGAGACGGAGGAGGACTGCGGGACGCCTCCAACCCGCCCCAGCGACCCCGGACGGCGCGGACCCCGCCCTCCGCGAGGCCATCGAAATGGCCCTCGACCGGCTGTCGCCGAAGCTGCGGATCGTCGCGACCCTCGCCCTCATCGAGGAGCGCCCGTACGCCGAGATCTCCGAGGCAACCGGCCTGCCCGTCGGAACGATCAAGTCGCGGGTCTCGAGGGCGACGGCCCGCCTCAAGGACGAACTCTCGTGTCTGGGGGTCCGATCATGAACAACGAAGAACCGATCGTCCGTCTCCTCCGGTCGGCGCTGCCACCGACCGATGACACCGCGCCCCGACGAGACCTGTGGCCCGAGGTCGTCGGCCGCTGACCGCCGAGGTCGACCGCAACCTGGAGCGACATCGGCGTCGCGGCGGTCATTGTGATCCTGCTGACGCTCTCTCCAGCCTGCTTCTGGCTCCTCCTCTACCACCTCTGAGGGAGGGAACATGCGAACCCATCCGTACCTTCGCGCCTACATGGCGGGGATCGTCGTGCCGACGCTCTTCCTGCTCCTCGTTGTGGCGGTCGACGCGTGGCGCCACTTCTACTTCGAGGTCCCGAACCAGTTCGTGATCCCACTGCCGTCGGCGCCGCTGGCCCGGGCCTACCTCTTCCCGATGGCGATCGTCCCGAACGCCTGGGGGCTCTGGAACATGCTCCACCTCGCGCTGGAGTCCCGGTCCCATCCTCTGCACCTCCCCCTCGGCCTCCATGGGGCGCTCCTCGTCGTCGTCCTGATCCCCGCGGGCGTGGCCCTCGCGGGCGTGCTCGACCACTTCTCCATCCAGATGCGCTTCGCCCTGCCGATGATCCCGATCGGAATGGGGGTCTACTACCTCGCCTGGAAGCATCTCGTGGGGAGGCTCAACGCGGTTGTAGGCGTCGGCGAGGTCTGACCGCCTTCTCCGGCCTATCGTTACGTCGTCCCGTTCCAGCAGCAGGACCGGACCCACACAGGGCCGCCCCAGCGGAAGCGCATCTGGAGGTGAGCCTCTCTGGCCTACCAGGCGCGCGATCCAAGTGCCGAAGTAGAATAGAAAAT
>JACRCS010000886.1 GCA_016218905.1 Deltaproteobacteria bacterium | reverse complement strand
TCTCCGAGGGACTCGTGGGGGACCTCGAGCAGGAGACCGGGAGAGTTGATGCAGACGGGCCCCTCCGGGAGCGCCGCGAGCGCCGCGAGGCGGGCGTCGCCCGGTGCGACGGAGATCCACGGGGAGAGGTAGGGGCGGAGCGGCTCCTGGGCACCGAGCGGCGACGCGGCCGCGAGGAGGCCGAGCGCGAGAAGCTCGCTTGCGAAAGGCACGACCATCGTCGGCCGGATCACGGGCGAACCTGGGACCGGAGGACGTGACTCATCGTGAGGCTTGGATGCCGGAGGCCCGCAGTGAGATACGAGCGGGAGGTCTCGCACGACGAGGCAGGTAGCCGAACGGGCTCGCCGCGAAACGTCCGACGGTGGCCCGGCATCCGAGAAGCGCAAGGAGAACCATCGTGTCCGAAAGAATCCCGCTTCTCGACCCTGAAAATGCCCCCTCTCCCGTGAAGGAGACCTTCGCTGCCGTGAAGACGAGGATCGGCATGGTCCCCAATCTTTACAGGGTGATGGGACAGTCTCCGGCGGCTCTGAACGCCTATCTCGGCCTCGGCGCGGCGCTCGAGACGGCGAGCCTCGGGCCCCAGGTCCGAGAGAAGCTCGCGCTGGCGATCTCGGAGAAGAACGGCTGTGCCTACTGCCTGTCGGCCCACTCGACCATCGCGAAGATGGTCGGGCTTTCCCCCGAGGCGATCCGCGAGGCCCGTGCGGGCCGGGCGACGGCGGGACGAGAGGCGGCGGCGGTCGCCCTCGCCGTGAGTCTGGTCGAGAAGCGCGGGTGGATCGAGGACGCCGAGCTCGACGGCTATCGCGCCAACGGTCTGACCGACGGCGAGATCGTCGAGGTCGTGGCCCTCGTTGCCCAGACGACGTTCTCGAACTACACGAATCACCTCGCGCACACGCCGATCGACTTCCCGCTCGCCGAGAACCTCCCGCAGAAGTGACGATAAGCGGGCTGGCCGGTTCCACGACGCGGTCGGCCCGACTTCACTCGTCCCGTGTGAGGATGGGTCGGCAGGCGTGTGGAACGTGCCTTTCGAATGAGTGAGCCCGACCTTTCCCGAGACGCCTTCAGGCTGCCGAATCCGTTCGGTGATCCCGTCCGGAAGAAGGTGTTCGGTGTCGTCACGAGCGCCTGTGAAAGGCTTCTCGTCCTCGACCGGTGTGCGGACGTCTACGCGAAGCTCCCGGTCGAGGCTCCGTGCGAGGAGCTTCCGTCGCTGATCCTGAGAGACCTGGGAGTCACCTGGTCGCTCGACGGCCGACAGCCCCCCACGCTCCGGGCCGGTCAGCCGCTCATCGTCGTCGCGAACCACCCCTTCGGCGCCGTCGAGGGGCTCGTCCTGGCGGAGGTGCTCAGGAGCGTTCGCCCCGACATCCGCATCCTCGCCAACGTTTTCCTGGAGAGGATCCCGCGGCTCGGCGGGCTCTTCATCGGCGTCGACCCGTTCGGCGGCGCGGGCGCGGCGAAGAGCAACGCCCGGTCCGTCCGCGAGGCCATTCGGTGGGTCCGAGGCGGGGGCGTGCTCGTCGTCTTCCCGGCTGGAGAGGTTTCGTCGCTCCGGCTGCGGACGATGGACGTGGCGGACCCGGATTGGAGCCCGTCCCTCGCGCGCCTCGTCCGGGCGACTCGGGCGTCGGTCCTGCCGGTCTTCGTCGAAGGCCGGAACAGCGCCGTGTTCCAGCTTCTCGGTCTGCTCCACCCACGCCTGAGAACGGCGCTTCTCCCGCGCGAGTTCCTCAGGAGCGCGGGGAAGACGATCCGGCTTCGGTTCGGTTCGGTCGTTCCCGTTCGCAGGCTCGAGGAATTCCCGTCGGACAAGGAGGTCGTCGAGCACCTGCGCCTCCGCACGTATCTTCTGGCTGGCCGCCGTGCGGACGAGCCCGAGCGGGCCGAGGCGCTTGGGAGAGGCCCGGCGAAGACCCAGGAGCCCGTCGCCGCTGCGGCGGATTCCGAACGGCTCGCGGCCGAGGTGGAGAGCCTGCCCGGCGAGCAGACACTGGCTGAGAGCGGTCCCTACGTCGTCCTGCACGCCGAGGCCCGACAGATCCCGGCGCTGCTGCGGGAGATCGGGCGGCTGCGCGAGCTCGCCTTTCGCGGGGCGGGCGAGGGAACGGGAAAGGCCGTCGACCTCGACTGCTTCGACGAGTACTACCGTCATCTCTTCATCTGGGACCGCGATCGCCGGGAGATCGTCGGCGGCTATCGCCTGGGCGAGACCGACACGATCCTGGGCAGGTTCGGCCCGGACGGCCTCTACAGCCGCACGCTCTTCACCTACGGACCGGAGTTCCTCGAGCGGATCGGCCCCGCCCTCGAGCTCGGCAGGTCCTTCGTGCGCGAGGAGCATCAGAAGACCTACGCCCCGCTCCTCCTCCTCTGGAAGGGGATCGCGCAGTTCGTCGTCCGGAATCCCCGTTACCGTGTCCTCTTCGGGGCCGTCAGCGTCAGCCGCGAATACAGCGCGCTCTCGAGGCATCTCATCGCGGCGTCCCTCCGGGGAAGCCGCTTCGTCTCGGACCTGGCCCGCATGGTCGACGCGAAGGTGCCCGTCGGTCTGACGCCGCCGAAGGTGAAGGGGAGCGGAGCTCCCAGGGAGTGGCCTTCAGCCCTGGAAGTGGACGACCTCGCCTCGATGGTGAAGGACCTCGAGGTCGACTCCAAGGGACTACCGGTTCTCCTTCGCCAGTACCTCAACCTGGGAGGGAAGCTCCTCTCGTTCAGCGTCGACCGCGACTTCGCCGACGTCGTCGACGGCCTGATCCTCGTGGACCTCCTGAAGACGCCGGGCGCGGTGATCGAGAAATTCATGGGCATCGAGGGGGCGGCGGCGTTCCGCTCGTTTCATCGATGAGGCTGGAGGAGTGGGCCGCCGCGCTGATCTCATCGCTTGCGGGCCTGCCGCTGGCCCAGGGCCTCCTCGTCGCGGTCCTCACGCTCGTCCTCGAAGACCCGGTCACCATCGGGAGCGGGCTCCTCGTCGCGAGCGGGCGACTCGGGCACTGGGTCGCGTTCGCCGGCCTCTCCGCCGGGATCGCCGTCGGAGACACTGGTCTCTACCTCCTGGGCCGCCTCGCTCGCGGTCCGGTCGGTCAGTGGCGGTTTCTCCGGCAAGCACAGGCTGCGGGAGCTGGCGAGTGGCTCGAGCAGAACGTCGCGGCCACGGTTCTCGTCTCTCGCTTCGTTCCCGGGATGCGGCTTCCGACGTACCTCGGGGCGGGCCTTCTCCGAGTGCCGGCCTGGAAGTTCCTCGCGGCCGCCGTCGCGGCTTCGCTCCTCTGGACCACGTCTCTGCTCGGACTGACCATCGGAGTCGGACGCGTGGCGCTCAGGAACGCCGGGCCGCTTCGGGCTCCACTCGGCGTCGGCCTCGTGGCTCTCGCCTTCTTCGGGCCGCGGCTCCTGGCCCGCCGGAAGGCGAGAAGGCCGGGCAGCCCGTCGCCGTCTGAAGGGCCGGTCCGCTCGAGCTTCGAGCTCTGGCCGCCCGCGGTGTTCTATCTTCCCGTCGGCCTCTATTGCCTCTGGCTCGCGGTTCGATTCCGTGGCCTCACGCTCCCGACCGCGGCAAACCCCTCGATCTACTCGGGCGGTCTGATCCGGGAGTCCAAGGGCCAGATCCTCTCGCTCATTCCACCTTCCGAGCAGTTCTGGGTCGCTCCGTGGGCCGTCTACGAG
>JACRCS010000885.1 GCA_016218905.1 Deltaproteobacteria bacterium | reverse complement strand
TACGACGGTTACGTCGTGGACGTGACCGAGAAGAAGCGCCTCGAAGAAGCGCTGGCACAGACGCAGAAGCTCGAGTCCGTGGGCATGCTGGCCGGCGGCATCGCCCACGACTTCAGCAACATCATCACCGGGATCCTGGGCTACGCGGCTCTCATCAAGCTGGGGGGGCAGAGCCAGCGCGCCCTCTTCGAGTACGCCGAGAAGATCGAACAGTCCGCGAGCCGGGCCGCGACGCTTACCCGCCAGCTCCTCGGGTTCGCCCGGAAGGGGAAGTTCAAGGTCGAAGCGGTGGACGCCAACGCCCTAGCCGGGGAGCTCGTCGGGTTCCTGCGCGAGACGTTCGACCGGAGTATCGACATCGCGACCGACACCGAAGCGGGCCTCCCGGCGGTCCGGGGCGACAGCACGCAGCTCTACCAGGCCCTCCTGAACCTCTGCATCAATGCCCGGGACGCGATGCCCGAGGGGGGGCTCCTGACCCTCCGGACCGAGTTCTGGGACCTCGAGACGGAGGAGGTGCTCGACTGCTTCCGGATTGCTCCGGGCCCGTACGTCCGCATCAGCGTGAGCGACACCGGCGTCGGGATGCCGCCCGAGGTGAAGAAGCGCGTCTTCGAGCCCTTCTTCACCACGAAGGAGGTCGGCAAGGGCACGGGGCTCGGGCTCTCCATGGTCTACGGCATCGCCAAGAACCATGGCGGGTACGTCGACGTCCAGTCGGAGCCGGGGGCCGGCACCACGGTCCGGCTCTATCTCCCCGTCACCGAGGAACAGCCCGTGGCCGGCGGTGGCGAAGATCGCTCGGTGAGCTCGCCCCGCACCGGGGCCGTGCTCTTCGTGGACGACGAGACCGTGTTGCGCCAGCTCGTCCGGAACACCTTGGAGCGGCACTCCTACCGGGTGTTCCTGGCCGAGGACGGGGTGGAAGGGATCAAGATCTTCGGCGAGCAGAAAGAGGTCCTCGACCTGGTGATCCTGGACATGAACATGCCGAAGAAGAACGGCCGGCAGGTGTTCGAGGAGATCCGGGCCGTGAAGCCGGACGCGAAGATCCTTCTGTGCAGCGGCTACGGCCCGGAAGAGCAGTTCGAGGAGCTATTCCGGATGGGTGCCGCGGGCTTCGTCCAGAAGCCCTTCCGTGCCGAAGATCTGCTCCGGGAGGTGGAGAACGTCCTCCGCGTCGCCGCCTGAGCTCCTCCGGTCCGCTCCGGCGAGGCGGCGCACCCCGAGCCCTAGGCCGAGGAGCGCCAACGCCGAGCCGCAGAAGCCGTAGATCAGCGAGACGTCCTTCCCGGCCAGATCGCCGGCGATCCCTCCCGACCACGCCCCGAGGATTCCCGCCCCGGTCCCCACCGTCTGCATGAGCGCCATCACCCGTCCGCGGACCGGGGTCGGCGCGGCTCCCTGGAAGAACGACTGGAAGGCCACGTTCGCCAGGCTGAGCCCCGCGCCGGCCGTGGCCAGCAGGAGCAGGGCGGCCCACGGCGCTCGGACGGTCGCGAGCCCCACGAGGGAGAGACCGGCGATCCCCAGGCCGGCAGAGGCCGGGCGTACCGCTCGCCCCATCCGAACGCCCGCGGCCGCGAGCCCCGCGACCGAACCGGCGCCGAAGGCCGCCGAGACGAACCCGTACCAATCGGCGCCGTGGCCGAGGGCGTGCCGAACGTAGAAGGGGAGGAGGACGAAGACGGGAGTCGTGAGCGCTTCCGCGACGCCGATGGAGACCAGCAGGGGAAGGAGGCCCTGTCGGCATCGCACGAACCCGAGGGCGTCGCCCAGGTCCCGCACCAGGGCCCTCGCCCGTTTCGGTTCCCCTGCCGGTCGGGGTGCGGGCGCGGGGAGGCGGACGAGAGCCTCGCTCCCGGCCGCGTAGAGGAACGTCAGCCCATCGAGGAGGAAGAGGGCCGGCGGGCCGAGCCAGACGTAGAGGGCGCCGGCCGCGGCCTTCCCGCCCACCGAGGACGCCTGCGCCGCACCTTGGAAGAGGGAGTTGGCCGCCGCGAGCCGCTCGCGGGGCACGACGTCGGGTAGGGCGGCGCTCAGGGCGGGCACGAGGAAGGCGAGGACGACCTCGTCGAGCACGGCAGCTGCGCAGAGGGCGGCCGCCAAGAGGGGGTTTCCGGACCCGGCCAGGGTGAAGACCCCCGCCAGGAGGAACGACGACCCGGCGCTCAGGAGATCGCAGGCGACCAGGAGCGCCCGCCGGGAACGGCGGTCCGCCACCGCGCCCCCCAAGGGCGTGAGGAGGAGGCCGGGACGCCGGCTTCCGCCCCAGAGCGTGCCCAGCAGGGTCGCCGACCCGGTGCTCTCGGCCGCGTAGTAGAGGACGGCCAGGGTAAACGCCTGGCTCCCCAGGAGACTCACGAGCTGGCCCTGCCACAGGAGCAGAAAGTCGCGGTTGAGGAGTCGCGCCTCGTCCTGAACGCGCGGCTTGAGGTAGGAGTGCAGCGACTTCGTCGTGATCCGGCCAGCGGCGTCCGCGGCGGCGCCGTTGAGGCCCTCGATCAAATAGTACGTGAAGACTCCATGTCGGGTCCGG
>JACRCS010000866.1 GCA_016218905.1 Deltaproteobacteria bacterium | reverse complement strand
CGGCCCCAACGGCGCCGGCAAGACGACGCTCCTGCGGATGATCACTCACCAGGAGGTGCCCGACTCCGGCACCTTCCGGGTGGGCGAGACCGTGGTGCTCGCCCACGTGGACCTGATCCGCGATACGCTGCGAGGGGACGCGACGGTCTGGGAGGAGATCACGCAGAAGGCCGACGTGATCGAGGTGGGGAAGCGGAAGGTCCCCTCACGGGCCTACGTCGGCGCCTTCAACTTCAAGGGACCCGACCAGCAGAAACGCGTCCAGGAGCTCTCCGGCGGCGAGCGGAACCGCGTCCATCTCGCGAAGATGCTAAAGAGCGGCGCCAACGTAATCCTCCTCGACGAGCCGACGAACGATCTCGACGTCGACACGCTGCGCTCTCTGGAGGAGGCCCTCGTGGACTTCGCGGGGTGCGCCGTGATCGTCTCCCACGACCGCTGGTTCCTGGACCGCATCGCGACCCACATCCTGGCCTTCGAAGGGGAGAGCCGCGTGGTCTGGTTCGAGGGAAACTACCAGGACTACGAAGCGGACAAGAAGCGCCGCCTGGGAGCGGAAGCGGAGCAGCCTCATCGGATAAGGTATAAGAAGCTGGTGAAGTGATACGGGCGGCGGCGGTGTTCGGTTAGCTCGGCGTTATGGGAGTTATAGGAGTTATGGGAGTTATGGGAAAAAACTCACGACTCCCATTCCCATACTTCCCATACTTCCCATAATTCTCATACTCCCATACTTCCCATACTTCCCATACTTCCCATAATTCCCATGACTCCAAAGCCTGGTAACACTACCGGGAACACTACCTAGCCGCTATTCCCCACCGGATAACTCCCCAACACCTTCACGAACTGGCAATGTCCCGCCAGGCCTTCCAGTGCGCGGTGGACCGCGTCTTCGGTGACGTGGCCCTCCAGGTCGACGAAGAAGACGTACTCCCAGGCCTTCTGCTTCAGGGGACGGGACTCGATCTTCGTGAGGTTCACGCCGTTGTCGTAGAAGGGCTGGAGCATGCGGTAGAGGGCGCCCACCTGGTCCTTGACGGCGAAGAGGAGCGAGGTCTTGTTTCGGGAGCCCCGGTCCGGGATCTCGCGCCCGATGACCAGGAACCGCGTGATGTTGTTCGGGTTGTCCTCGATGCGGGCCTCGACGGTCTTCAGGCCGTAGAGGCTCCCCGCGAGCTCCCCGGCGATGGCCGCCGCCTCGGGCTCCTCCGCCGCGATCTTCGCGGCCTGCGCCGTGGAGGTGGCGTCCAGGACCGGCACGTCGGGAAGATTCTTCTCGAGCCAGCGCCTGCATTGGGCGAGCGCCTGGGGGTGGGAGTAGATCCGCCCCACGTCCTCCCTCGACCCCGAGCGGTTGAGGAGGTGGTGAGTGATGGGCAGGAAGACCTCCGCCACGATCTTGAGCTCCGAGACCAGGAACATGTCCAGGGTGTAGCTCACGACTCCTTCGGTCGTGTTCTCGATGGGGATCACCCCATAGGCGGCCTTGCCCTTCTGAACGGCGTCGAAGACCTCCGAGATCGTCCGCTCCGGCCGATAGTGGGCCGAGAGGCCGAACTGGCGCAGGCACGCCTGGTGCGTGAACGTCGCCTGGGGCCCGAGGTAGGCCACGAGGAGCGGGGCCTCGAGGGAGAGCGAGGCCGAGATGATCTCCTTCCAGACCGGCCGGATGGCCGAGGTCGGGAAGGGCCCCGGGTTCAGCTCCTGGAGGCGCCGGAGGAGGTCCTCCTCCCGGCTCGGCGCATACGGGGACGCCCGCAGCGAGCTCTTCAGCTTCCCCACCTCGAGCGCGAGCTTCGCCCGCTCGTTGAGGAGCGCCAGGAGGCGCCGGTCGACCTCGTCGATTCCCTGCCGCAGCGCCTGGAGTCCCTCCTTCGGCTCAAGCTTTTCGCCCACGGCTCCTCCTCGGCCTCGGATGACCCGGTTCTGCCTCGCCTCCCCGCAGGACCTCCGCAGCGCGGCGGCGGCCCAGGGGCCGCTCGACCCGTCTACCGGAAGGCGGCCCCGAGGGCCGCCGGTCCGACGGCGAGCTTCTCCTCGCGCGACTCGCGGCGATCCGGGGTCCGGCGTCGCCGGCCGGGGCGGAGAGCGCTTCCCTCGGCGCTTTGGCCTTCCGGCCGCCGCTCTTCAGGGCGCGCTTCAAGCGTTCCACCTCTTTGCTCCCGAGGATCCGCCAGCCCCCCTCGGGGAGCCCGCCCGCCGTGAGGCCCGCGAAGGAGACGCGCAAGAGATCGTTCACGCGGCCGCCGACCGCCCTCACCATGAGGCGCACCTGCCGCTTTCTTCCCTCGCTCAACGCGATCTGGAAGCGGAGCCCTCCCGCCGTCCGCTCGGCGTCCCAGACCCGGGCGGGGGCGGTGAGACCGTCCTCGAGCTCCACGCCCGCCGCGAGCCGCGCCAGCGACTCCTCGGTCAGCGGACCCGTGGCCGTGACGCGGTAGACCTTCTCGATCGTGCCCGAAGGGTGTAGCAGCCGGTTCGCGAGCTCTCCGTCGTCAGTGAGGAGGAGGACGCCCCGGCTGTCCTTGTCGAGGCGGCCGACGGGGTAGACGCGGCGGTCGAGCCCCTTGAGGAGGTCCATGACCGTCCGCTCCGCGTGGGGGTCCCGCACGGTCGTCACGTACCCGGCCGGCTTGTTGAGGAGGACCACGACGGGCGAGCGCTCGGGCGGGATCGGCTTTCCGGACACGGCGATCCGATCGGTCTCGGGATCGACCTTCGTTCCGAGCTCGGTCACGACCTTGCCGTTGACCCTCACCTTCCCCTCGCGGATCCACTCCTCGGCCTGGCGCCGCG
>JACRCS010000865.1 GCA_016218905.1 Deltaproteobacteria bacterium | reverse complement strand
GCTGCAAGATGACCATCATGAGCCGCACGGTGGCGCCGGATATCAGCCTCACCGACCCGGACACGCTCGACACGCTCCCCGATGAGTACGTCTGCTCCACCGCCTTCGACGCCCTGAGCCACGCCACCGAGGCCTTCTTCTCCGTGGCCGCGACGAGCCTCACCGACGTCCACGCGGTCAAGGCGCTCCGCCTCCTCACCGGGAGCCTCGCCCCAGCCGTCCGGGAGCGCTCGCCCGAGCACCTCGAGAACCTCTGCCGGGCGAGCCTCCACGCGGGCATGGCCTTTTCCAACGCCCTCCTCGGTGTGGCGCACGCCCTCTCCCATCCCATCGGCGGCCTCTACGACGCGAACCACGGCAGCATCAACGCGGTGCTCCTGCCCGAGGTGGTCCGCTTCGCCCTGCCGGCGGTGGAGGAGAAGCTCCCGGAGCTCGCGTGGGGTCTCGGCCACCGCTGCGGCGACGACCTCCGGCTCGCCGAGCGCGTGGTCCTCGACTCGCTCGAGGAGCTCCTCGCGACCGCGGAGGCGGCGCGCAGCCTCCGGGGCCTCGGTGTAGCGCACGAAGACCTTCCCCGGATCGCCGAGCGCGCCCTCGCGGACGCCTGCATCCTCAGCGCTCCGCGCCCGCCCGGGCTGGAGGAGCTTCTAAGCCTCCTCGAGAGGGTCTACTGATGCGGCCGGAAGGACACCCGGAGGCGACGAACGAACGGATGGTCCGGCTGCTCGGCCTCGAGAGCTCGAAGATCGGCTTCTACGCCGACGTGAAGCAGAAGATCCGAGAACTCGAGGTCATGAACCTCGACCTGCGTACCAAGAAGAACGAGCTCGAGGCGGTCTTCGCGGCGATTCGGGACGGCGTAGTGATCTTCGCGGGCGACCGGCGCGTCCAGTTCCGCAATCACCTCTGCCCGTCTGCCCTGGAGTTCGGAACGACGCTCGGCTCCAGCTGTCGCCGCCTCTTTCACCCGGGGAGCGCCCGCGACGGGGAGTGTCCGGTGGAGGCGGCCCTGAGGGGCGAGAGCCGGGAGCTCTCCTTCTCCTGGGAGACGGACGGACGGACGAGGTACTTCGAGGGCGTGGCGAGCCCCATCCGGGACCCTTTCGAGCGCCCCTCTCGGGCGATCCTCTTCCTCCGGGACGTGACCGCCCGCAAGCAGCAGGAGCTCCAGCTCCTCCAGGCCGAGAAGATGTCGAGCATCGGCGTGCTCGCGGCCGGGGTCGCTCACGAGATCAACAATCCCCTCACCTCGGTGGCCGGGTACGCGGAGGGGCTCCTCCGCCGCTTCCGCCAGGACGAGACTCTCGCCGCCGACCCGCGCCTGGGCGACTTCGCCGCGTACCTCCAGGTGATCGTGCGCGAGGCGTACCGGTGCAAGGGGATCATCGACAGCTTGCTTGGGTTCAGCCGCAAGTCCGACGGCTCCCTCGCCCGGGTCGACCTGGGGGCGCTCTGCCGGGAGGTGCTCGAGCTCGTGGGGCACCGGACCCGGCACGAGGGGATCGACCTCGACCTGGAGCTGGAGCCCGATCTTCCCCCGGTGCTCGGCGACCCGGCGGGGCTCCGGCAGGTCATCCTCAACCTCACCCTCAACGCCCTCCAGGCCCTGGAGGGCTCCGGCGCGGTGCGGATCTCCACCGCCCGCTCCGGCGGACGCGCCCTCCTCGCCGTCCGGGACACCGGCCCGGGGATCCCCGCCGAGCACCTCGACCAGATCTGGGACCCCTTCTTCACGACCAAGGACGTGGGGGAAGGGATCGGCCTCGGCCTCGCCCTCACCTACGACATCGTCCGGCGCCACGGCGGAGAGATCCAGGTGGAGAGCCGGCCCGGCGAGGGGGCGACCTTCACGGTCTCCCTGGCGCTCGCCGAAGGAGCGCCCCATGGATGAGCGGCCCAAAGTGCTGGTCGTGGACGACGAGGAACCGCTGCGCGAGCTCCTCCGGATTGAGCTCACCCGGAGCGGCTGCGACGTGGAGACCGCTGCCAACGGTCTGGAGGGGTTGGCCAAGTACGGGCAGGAGATCTACAACGTGGTGCTCCTCGACATCCGCATGCCGAAGATGGACGGCATCGAGGCGCTCCTCCGGATGCGCCGGGAGTCGAAGATCCCCGAGATCGTGATGCTGACCGGCCACGGCACGGTCGAGTCCGCCGTCCGGTGCATCCAGGAGGGCGCGTACGACTACCTGACGAAGCCCGTCAAGCTCGACGACCTGGACCGCGTGATCCGGAGGGCCTACGACCGAAACCGCGCGCGGATCGAGAACTTCAGCTTGAGGCTCGGCGCGCGCGGCCCCGACCAACCCGCGATCCTCGGCCGCAGCCCCGCCATGCGCAAGGTCCGGGACCTGATCGAACGGCTGGGCCCCACTGACGAGCCCGTGCTCATCCAGGGAGAGAGCGGGACGGGCAAGGAGCTCGCCGCGAGGGCGCTCCACGAGGCGAGCGGGCGAGCGGACCGGCCCTTCGTGGCGGTGAACTGCGGCCGACTCGACGCCCACACGGCGGAGAGCGAGCTCTTTGGTCACGTCCAGGGTGCCTTCACCGGAGCCACCAAGAACCGGGCCGGCCTCTTCGAGCTCGCGCACACGGGAACGCTCTTCCTGGACGAGGTCTCGGAGATGGCCCTCGACGTCCAGGTGAAGCTCCTGCGGATCCTCGAGACCCACACGTTCCGGCGCCTCGGCGGCAACCACGACATCCGCGTGGACGTTCGGTTCGTCTTCGCGTCGAACCGGGACCTGGCGCGGTCGGTCCGGGCGGGGTCCTTCCGCGAGGACCTGCTCCACCGGATCAACCTCCTCACGATCGAGCTTCCGCCGCTGCGGGAGCGGGAGGGCGACGTGGAGCTCCTGGCCGAGCACTTCCTCGGATGCGGGAGCGCCCGGGAGCTCACGGGCCAAGCGAGGGCGGCCCTCCTCGCCCACGCCTGGCCGGGGAACGTCCGCGAGCTGAAGAACGTGATCCGCCGCTCCTGTATCCTGGCCGAGACCGACCGGATCACGCCGGACCTCTTCCCCTTCGCCGCCGCGGCGGCCCAGCCGGCCGCCCCGGCTGGAGACGCGCGCCCCGGCCCCCTCTGGGCCGTCGAGCGCGACCACATCCGAAATGCCCTCGCCCACACCGCCGGCAACAAGAAGGCCGCCGCCAAGCTCCTCGAGATGAACCGAAAGACGCTCTACGCGAAGATCGCGAAGTACGGACTCGAGGAGTGACATGTGACGCGTGACGCTTGACACCCCGTAGGGGTCCGATAGCGTTGTCCCTCGCGCCAAGCACTCTTCTGGAGAGCTCCCATGCCGATCCCGCCGGACGTCATCCGCCTTTCCGACACCGTCTGGGAGATCCCCGTCTCCCACAAGCAGGGCATGCGGGTCCCCGCCCGTATCTTCGCCACCGAGAAGCTGATGGCGCAGATGGACGACGGCGTCTTCGACCAGGTGACCAACGTCGCGACGCTGCCGGGCATCCTCCGCTACGCCTGCTGTATGCCGGACGGCCACTGGGGGTACGGCTTTCCCATCGGCGGGCTCGCGGCCATGGACCCGGAGGCCGGGGTGATCTCGCCGGGGGGGATCGGCTTCGACATCAACTGCGGCATGCGGCTCGTGGCCACGAGCCTGACGCTCGAGGAGGTCCGCCCGAAGCTCCGCGAGCTCGTCGACCGCCTCTTCCAGCGGGTCCCCGCCGGCGTCGGGAGCAGCGGCTTCGTCAATCTCTCCCGGAACGAGTTCCGCAAGGTGGCGGAGGAGGGGGCGCGCTGGTGCCTGGAGAACGGCTTCGGGTGGGCGGAGGACCTGGAGCGCACGGAAGAGGGCGGCTGCATGGCCGGCGCCGACGCCTCGAAGATCAGCGAGAAGGCCGTCGAACGGGGAGCCAGGCAGATCGGGACCCTCGGCTCCGGGAACCACTACCTGGAGATCCAGGTGGCCAAACCCGAGCACGTCTTCGACCGGGAACTCGCCGAGACCTTCGGCATCCGGATCCCGAACCAGATCGTCGTGATGTTTCACTGCGGGAGCCGCGGCTTCGGCCACCAGGTCGCGACCGACTACCTCCAGGTCTTCCTGAAGGCCATGGGGCCGAAGTACGGCCTCTCGGTGCCGGACCGGGAGCTCGCCTGCGCGCCCTTCCGTTCGAAGGAGGGCCAGGACTACTTCGCCGCCATGAAGTGCGCGGTCAACATGTCCTTCGCGAACCGGCAGGTGATCCTCCACCGGGTCCGCGAGGTCTTCTCCGAGGTCTTCCACAAGGACCCCGCGGAGCTCGGCCTCCACCAGGTCTACGACGTCTGCCACAACACGGCGAAGCTCGAGCGTCACAAGGTCGACGGGAAGACGCGCGAGGTGCTCGTCCATCGGAAGGGCGCCACCCGGGCCTTCGGGCCCGGCGCCGCCGACCTCCCCTCGCTCTACCGGAAGGCCGGTCAGCCCGTGATCATCGGCGGCAGCATGGAGACGGGCTCTTACCTCCTGGCCGGCGTACCCACCGGGGAGCAGACCTTCTTCACGACCGCCCACGGCAGCGGACGCACCATGAGCCGGCACGAGGCCAAGAAGAAGGTCCACGGCCGGGAGCTCCAGAAGGACATGGAGGCGAGGGGGATCTACGTCCGGACCGTGTCCTTCGCCGGCCTCGCCGAGGAGGCCGGCCTCGCCTACAAGGACATCGACGCCGTCGTGGAGGCGACCGAGCGGGCGGGGATCAGCAAGCGGGTGGCGCGGTTTCTTCCGATCGGGAACGTGAAGGGGTAGGACGTGGCGGGGATCGAGGCGGCGTTCGCCGCCCGATGGGCAGTGGCGGAACTGCGGCGAGAGAGACTGCAGTCCAGGAAGAAGGCCGGAGGTTCTTGAGCGGACAGCTGATGGGCCCGATCCCGACGATGATCCTCGGGGGGAGCGACTTGAGGACCGCGCCCCCGCGGAAGCGCGTGCACGTCGAGTCGCAGAGGGATCTGGCCGGCTACAAGGGAGCCGCCATCCGCCTGGAGGGAGTACCCCTCATCCGTTTGCTCATCGAGCGCCTGCAGAGCTCCGGGGTACTCGACCCCATCTGCGTCGTCGGGCCGGCCAGGATCTACCGAGAAGCCGTATCTGACCAATCGATCATCGACACCGACGGCAGCTTCTCCCAGAACGTCTCCGTCGCTACCTCCTGGCTGGCCGAGCACTTCCCCGGCTCACCGGCAGCGTTCACGACGTGTGACATCCTGCCGGAACTGAATGATTTGGATCGTCTACTCGAGGCGTATCGCCAGAGCAAAGGAAGCGTCGTCTGGTACCCGCTGATCCGCGCCCCCCTGGAGACACAGTTCCTGGGAGCCTCCTTCTGGAAACCGCAGTATACGATCGTCGACGCAGAGGGCCGCCCGATCAGGGTCTTGCCCTGCCACTTCATCGTCGCCGACGTTCGGTGCTTGCGCTTGCGCCTTCTCGGCAATCTCCTGGAGACCGCCTATCGGACCCGGAACCGCCCCATCGGAAAGAGACTTATACCAATCCTCGTCGGGGCGCTCGTGTCGCTGGTCCGGGAAGATCTGTCCGAACTTGCCCAGCACCGCCCGCCTACCTTCGGCCTTCGTGCCGCCGCCGGCGGATGCCGGGTCGCCCTGCGGCTCAAGCGCGGCACGCTGCGCACCAGCGACCTGGAAGCATTCATCGGTGCAACGGGCATAAGGAGAGCTTGCTTCCCCCTCCCCGGCAGGCACCCCGCCGTCAGCCTCCCGGTCCTGGATTGCCTGAGCTTCGCCCTCGACATCGACACCGAAGAGGAAGCCCTCGCGCTCGCGGCCTCGCGCCGCCCGGCGTGAGAACGTCCCCCTCCGACAACTGAAGACTGAAGACTGACGACTCCATCCGGAAAGGCACTTTCCGGATGGACCCGCTAGGCGCTTAGCGCCTCATTGAAACCAACATGTTGTCGAAGCCGGCCTCACTCATGCGGCCAGCGCAAGCGTTTTGAAGGTACGGCGCATTTCACGTTGGATTCCTTGAGGACCAAAGATCTTGAAGCATAGGTCAAGTTTCGCCGGGGCGGCGGCCACGGGCCGCCCTATGGCTCGACCCTGAAGTCATAGGGCGGGCCGCGCCCGCCACCTCGTCGCCAAGCCTCGACGGTCTGAGGCCGCGCGCCTCGCTGGTACTACAACGAGGGATCCCTTGTGCTCGTGAGGGGCCGTCACAGGCGTCCGGGTCCGGCAAAGGGCTTCCGAACCTCCGGCACCCCAGCCGTCATCGCGAGGCACGAAGGGCCGTGGCGATCCAGGGCGGCCGAGACAAGCTGGATTGCTTCGCTTCGCTCGCAATGACGATGAGGGCGGGGCTTAAGCCG
>JACRCS010000868.1 GCA_016218905.1 Deltaproteobacteria bacterium | reverse complement strand
TTCGCGCACTACCGCTGGTAAGCGCAGCTACGAAATGAACAGGGCCCCGGGAAGCCGGGGCCCTGTTCATTGCTAGGCGGCTGTCGTCTCGCCGCCCAGAAGGGTCAGCACCTCGCCCGTGATGTAGCTCGAGTCGGCTTCCGAGGCGAAGAACACGTACGCCGGGGCGATCTCTTCCGGCTGGGCGGGGCGGCCCGCCGGCTGCTTCTCCCCGAAGTGCGCGACGTCCTCCGGCGTGAGGCCCTCGTCCGCCGGGTTCAGCGGGGTCCACACCGGGCCTGGCGCCACGCAGTTGACGCGGATCCCGCGCTCCACGAGTGTCTGCGCGAGCGACTTCGTGAAGGAGTGGATGGCGCCCTTGGTCGACGAGTAGTCGAGGAGGTGACTGCTTCCGCGGAAGCCGGTGATCGAGCCCGTGTTGATGATGGCGCTGCCCGGCTTGAGGTGCGGCAGGGCGGCCTTGGCCATTCGGAAGTAGGCGTAGATGTTCGCTTTGAAGGTCCGGTCCCACTGCTCCTCCGAGAGCTCCTCGAGGCTTCCCACGCTCTCCTGGGTGGCCGCGTTGTTCACCAGGATGTCGAGCTTTCCGAGCTCTCGAACCGCCCGTTCCACCGCCTGCCGGCAGAACTCGCCGTCCGTGAGATCGCCCGGAATGAGGACGGCCCGGCGCCCCTCCGCCTCCACTTCCCGGGCAGTGACCCGGGCGTCCGGCTCCTCCTCGGGGAGGTAAACGATCGCCACGTCGGCGCCCTCCTTCGCGAAGAGCACCGCCACCGCCCGCCCGATGCCCGAGTCGCCTCCGGTGATGAGGGCGACCTTGCCCTTGAGCTTCCCCGCGGGACGGTACGCCGGCGCCTCGTAGTAGGGCTTCGGCCGCAACTCGGACTCGAGGCCCGGCCTCTCCAGGTGCTGTTCCGGAAGGGGGCTCTTCGGGTACCCCTCGACCCGTTCTCGCGCCGTGACCTCGGCGCCCCTTCCCTTCGACCCCTCCCGCTTCCGGGCCGCGGAAGAGCCGCCGCCTGCATCCCGGGTTCCACCCACGTCTCGGTCCATCTTCGCCTCCTCGTCCGCGAGGCGAAACCGCGCCCGCGCGGCTTCGCACGTTCTCCGAACCCTCTAGCGACGGGGGGGCCCGTTGGGGAGGGACCACGGGGGTAAATCAAGGCGCCAACCGTTCTTGTTTGCGGCGTGTTCGAGGAGGGTCGGCGGGCGGTTTCGAAGCGGCGGTGGCCGGTCTGCTGTAACCGACCCTCGATAGACCGAACTGGCTGCCGAACATAATGCCAGGCTGAAAGCCGCCTGCTATTCACCTTCGGAGACGGGTATGGCCGTCATTCCCGGGTTGCGGACGAAGGACGTGTCAGTCGATTGTGCCCGGGACGAGAGGTCGGCTATATTTTGGGTATGAAGACAGCCGTTTCCATCCCAGACGATGCGCCGAAGGGCTCGCGCGACGCGGCAACAGGTCACGGAGCCAGCTCTTCAGCGAAGCCCTCCCGGAGCAGGTGGCCCGCCACGCGCCCGAAGAGGTGACGGAGGCGAGGGATAGGGTCTGCGCCGAGTTGGACGAAGGAGCGGATGAATTCGTCGGGTCCGCGGCCCTTCGAGTTCTCGAGCGCAGCGAGTGGTGATCTCCGACGTGAGGCCTGGTGGAGGGTCATGAAAAGAGCAGAGGCGTTGAGCCTATTGAGTCGGCACCGGGACAAACTGAAGGAGATGGGAGTCCGGCACCTCGCCCTCTTCGGTTCGGTCGTTCGGGACGAGGCGACGGAGACGAGCGACGTGGACGTGCTGGTCGAACTGGAGGAGACGGCGGGATACTTCCAATACCTCGATATCCAGGACTACCTCCAGGAGACGCTATCCGTTCCCAAAGTGGACCTCGTACTGCGGAACTCGGTATTCGAGGATCTTCGGGAAGACATCTTCAGGGAAGCGGTCGATGTCCTCTAGCCGGAAGTGGAAGTTCCGCGTCCGGCACATCCTGGAGGCGATCTCCGGCGCGCAGAGCTACGTTGCCGGGCAGACGCTCGAGGCGTTTCGGGCGGACGCGAAGACGGTGGACGCCGTCCTGACGAAGCTCATGGTCATCGGCGAGGCGGCAGCCCTCGTGCCGGTTGAGGTTCAGGACCGGCACGACGAAGTGCCCTGGCGCAAGATGAAGGGCCTTCGCAACGTGATCGTGCACCAGTACGACCGCGTGGACGTAGGGATCGTGTGGAACGTGATCCACGGAGACCTTCCGCCGCTCGTTTCGCTCCTCGAGAACGTTCTTCGGGTCGAACCGGACGAATAGCGGTCTTCTGGGCGGAGTGCGCGTCACCGCACCTGGAGCTCAAGGTTCAGGCGCTGGCTGGGCGTGAACCCGGCGTGGGCGAAGAACTTCAGGAGACCAAGGTCCGTCCAGTCGACGAGCGTGTAAACCCTCTCGACGCCTGCCACCCGCATGTTGGACCGGAACTGTTCGACGAGGGCGCTGCCCACGCCGTGATCCTGGCAGCTCGGATCGACGCCCACGGTGTCGATGAGGGCGGACGCCTCGGGGATCCCGAATTCGCCCAGGAAGAGCGTCGCCATCAGGAACCCGACGACCTTGCCGTCGGCCTCTGCGACGAGGGAAGCGTTGATGTGCGCCTCGCGGAGGTTCGCGACCTCCAGCTTGTGGGCGTAGTACTCGGGACGGGCCGTTCCCGTGATCTTGCCGTCGATGGCGACCACGGCGTCGACGTCGGTCGGCTTCAGGAGGCGGATGGTCGGGACGAGGCTCACTGGGCGTAGCTCTCCTGACGTGTGATTCGGCTCGGGCGGGAGCTCCCCCTCGGGCTTCGCCTAAACGACCCGCATCGTAGGGCGGGGCTTGCCCCGCCGGATCGGCGGGAGAACCCCGCTATGCGGGAACCTCCCGCCTTACGGGATGCTCCGGCCTTCATCCAGACGGTCTCAGTCCGACGGCCGCGGAAACTTCAGCGCCTCGACGAGGACGTACGCGGCCTGCAGAGCCTCCGTGGGGCAGAGCGGGAAGCACTCCTTGCAGTTCCAGCACGCCTCGGCAGCCACTTCCGGAATGAAGTTGATCTCCTTCCGGATTCCTCGATCGACGAAGCCCACGGCGTGCTTCTTCTTCACCTCGGCGCAGTAGCGGACGCAGAGCCCGCAGTGGACGCAGAAGGAGCGTTCCTTCTCGAACCGGTTCTTGTCGGCGCCGTACTCTTCGGCGAGCTTCTGCAGCTCGAAGGCGTCGGGAGCGTGGGCGAGCAGGAGCTCCAGGATCATCTTGCGGATCCGGTCCACCTTCTCCGACCGGGTCCTCACGACCAGGTTCTTCTCGGCCGGGTAGACACAACTGACGACGAGGCTCGTCCGCCCGCGGCTTTCGACTTCCACGATGCAGAGGCGGCAGCCGCCGAAGGGTTCGAGCTTCTCCAGGTAGCAGAGCGTGGGGATGGAAATGCCGGCGCCCCGAGCGGCCTGCAGGAGCGTCGCTCCTTCCGGCGCCCGGACCTCTCTTCCGTCGATCTGCAGCGTGATCTCGCTCATTTTTGCTTACTCTCTCGAACGATCGTTC
>JACRCS010000872.1 GCA_016218905.1 Deltaproteobacteria bacterium | reverse complement strand
CGACGACCGCTCCGTCCACACCCCGCACGAAGGCGTGCCCCACCGGACGGAGCAGGGGGCGTCCGCCCCTGCGCGACGCCGCGCCCAGGGCGCGCCACGCCCGGACCTCCTCCTCGGGGACCGTACGCCCCAGGTTCTCGGCGAGCTCAGCCAACAAGGCCGCGAGAGGCCGCGGCTTCTCCAACGCTTGGGCAATTTGGAAAACCACCTCATTGGACGAGAGGCGGTCGTAGAGGCTCTCCTGCCACCGCTTGAGATCCAGCGGTGACCCCGTCATGGTCTGGAACACAGCTTTCAGCTGCTTCAGTGCGTGAGGTTCGGGTGGTTCCTGCGCCACCCCGCCCACCGCCTCGAGTACGTTCTGAAGCTGCACCGCTGGGTCGCCCGGCAGCCCAGGCGTGGTGGTCCGCTCCTCCGCCCAGAGGTCGGGTGCGTACTCCTCGCTCACCAATTCCACGGCCTCGCCGTCCACACCAAAAAAACGCGCCGCGAAGTCCCGCCCCGCTTCCGGCCCCCGATCTGGGTCAGCGATGGTGGCTGAAGTTGCCACGCAGACCGTGTCTTCTGGCCCCCGGGCGCAAAAGGCCCTCAGGCGCCGTATTAGGCAGGCCGTTTCGGCGCCGTTGGCGCCGCTGAAGGTGTGCGCCTCGTCGAACACGAGGAAGTCGAGTTGTGACCCGTCGAAGAGCTCCACGTCCTTCTGGCGGGTCAGGAGGAGTTCGAGCTGCTTGACGTTAGTGAGAAGGATCCGAGGTTGCTGACCCGGGATGCGCATCTGCTCCCGCGAGACGCGCTCCTCGGGAGGGTGCACGGCGCGGGTCTGCTTCTGCTGGACGGCTTTCTCGAGCGCCGACAGGTAGTCGGCCTTCGACGCCCCGGCAGGCAGACGCACACCCGTGACGTCTTTCGTCTTCTCCGGGGTCTTTCCTACATACATACCGAAACTGATGCCGCTCCCCGCGAGGAGCCCCCGGAGCCGGGTGAGTTGGTCTTCGGCCAGGGCATTCATCGGGTACACAACCACCGCCACCACCCCCTCAGGCGAGCCCTCATCCCGGAGTTCCAGACAGCGGCTGATGATCGGGTACAGGAAGCACTCGGTCTTGCCTGAACCGGTGCCGGTCGACACCAGCGTCGGCTTCCCCGATTGGATGGCGCGAATCGCCTTCTCCTGGTGCCCGTAGACCGACGAATACGGCGCCAACGTCGCTAGGTGCGGGTGCAGAATCCCCTCGGCCACTAAGTCCTTGACCGTAGCTCCCTGCCGAAACGAGCGACTCAGACTCACGTACGGCCCCTTCATGAGCGGTGTCGCGCGGGTCTGCTCCAGGCTCAAGAGCGCTCGCATCTGGGCGTGGAGGTCTGCGTCTGCGAACGGATACGCGCTGAGCTGATAGCGCAAGAAGTCGCCGACCGTCTTCTCGGCATAGGTAATCGGATTCAGCATGGGCCTCCCGGTTCGTCTGAAAGGCGGATGGGGGCTCCCCAGCCTGTTTGGTTCCAAGAGTGTCGGCCGTGCACTAACTGGCCCTCAGGACCTTCGTCCCCCGCTATGGGCCAGTTGCCCCCACTTGTAGTGTTGAACCTCTCGTCCAGGTTCGCTCCCTCACCTCTTCCTCGTCTTCGGATAGATCACGTTTCCAAACAGGTCCGTCGGTAGCGGTTTCCCCAGGAGATCGGTCTTCCCCGCCACGGGCGTCATCGTCGCCTTCGGCTCGGGCCTCTGGGGCGCTGCCTCTAATGCCGGGATGGGAACGATCTTCTCGATGAGCGCGGCGTGCCGCTCGCACTCCTCCCATGACTCCTCCACGCCCTGATCGAGCTGCCACGGAAAGAGGCGCTCCCCCAAGCAACTCGCGACAGGTTGAAACTCGCGAGCCCGCTCGTCGTGGCCGAGGCCGTAGTCCGCCAGTCGAAGCCGCTGGGGCAGCATCCATCCCTCGCCGTCGTTCTGCTCCAGAAAGGCCTGAAGTCCCAGGTGCTTCAAGTCGTGGAAAGCGACCAAGGAGAGCACCGTGTGGCGAAGTTCGGGTGGCTTCTCTTTGTCCACGCGCCAGAAACCCTTGGGGTCGAGAGTACGGTAGAAGTCCCTGTTATTGAGCCGGTCCACTGGCTGATCACAGTTATGAAGAACCCACCCAAACTCATCTTCTTCCAGACCATAAAGTGCGGCGATGCTGGCTTCCAGAATGCAACGCAAGCGCATCCGCTCTAATGGCGAAATCGCCCACCGACCCCGCCACGGTTTCCTCTTCAGCTCAGGGAAGGTCCGCGACAGAGTGGACCACCTTGGCAAAGTGCACGCTCGCCAAAATGAGGCTCTGCCCAGCTACCCGCAGACCATGGTTTACTGTGATGGCATTGGGGCCCAATACGGAAGTCTCTTCTATTACGAAGTAGTTGAGATTCAATCCGCCAAGCCGGCTGCGCAGTCCAAAATCATATGAGAGGCTATTCAATACACATACAAGGCCCATGGATCGATCCTTGATATCCTCTCTAATGAGCAACGTACCTACCGAATTACCGCAAGGGAGGCCGGAAATCTGACAAGCGACCATAGATCTTGAATTCGTAGCCGATCCGATCGCGAGAAAGCCAACTTTCCCCAGTACTGAGCGACTTCCATAGTTCGCCGTCGAAGCCGCCATGAGATATTGCGGTTCAAGGATTTTCACGTCCCAAGGGATCTCCCGCCAAACCGCCCCTCTTCCTTTTCCGCTAACCCATCCCTTCTCACTGAAGTCGAGCTGGCCGACCATTCGGCCTTCATACAACGGCAATGCTACGTCCTCGATCTCGTCGACTCGAAGGCACTCCTTTCCGTCGGCGGAGAGTATCAACCCGTCGAGGCGTTTCAGGATCGAACGTGGACCGTCCCAAGGCGCCCAAGGTCCCTTGAGCCAGTGGCCGTACTCGTCCGGTGCGTAGCCCTTGGCCTCCCAAGTGGGCCGCGGGGGAAAGAGCTTGGAGTCATTGGTCATATCGAATTCGCGGGCGTACCGAACTCCCCAGCCATCAGGCCCGTCGTCGCCCAGGAGCACGCCGTTTCGGTAAAGCTTGCCGAGCACCTCCAGATCCCGCTCCCCTCGGATCTCCAAGATCGCCTGCGAGCGGGGGCTAAATTCCTGCACGCGCTCTCGAGGGTAGGCAAGCGCGTGACGTCCCGCGTCTTCCCAGTCCTCCACTTGCACCCGTGAAAAGCCCGATCGAATCACGCGGGTGGTGCCGCCTTTCTGAACGACGGTGATGGCGAACTTAAACCGATAGTAGATCGCGCCGAAGATCTTGTTCCAGTTGATGAACCCGAAGAGCCATTCCCAGGAACAGCGCTTTAAGAAAAGCGTGCGAAGCCCATTGGAACCTTTGTCGGTGTACAGGCCCGATGGGACCAGGAAGCCGAGACGGCCACCTGGTTCGAGGAGGGCGTGCGCAACTTCGAGGAACAGCTTGTAGGTGTTGAGGTCGGCCGAGCCTTGGTGGAGGAATGGGTGATCCGGATCGGCGTAACCGCCGCGCTTCCTGCGACGGGCGCGCCACGCCTTGTGGAGCGCCCCATTCTCTGCACTCGATCGACTGAAGCTGAAGGCGTGCTCGCCTTCTTCAGGGTCGCCGAAGGGATGGCCTGCGTGCTTCGCCCAATTGGAGAGGGCCTTCAATCGTGCGCAGTAGGCCACCCACTCCGTCTCGACCGCGGGGCTGTTCTCGAAGATCTCGGTCTGACGCGCCAGGGCCTCCTGCTTGCCGTAGGTCCGGTATAGGGGATCGACGTTGGAGAAGAACTCCCGGGAGTTCGGCTTTTGGACCTCCCACGGAGGGTTCCCGACCATGGCGTGGAACCCTGCTCCAGGGCCTGTGAAGACGTCGGGAAACTCCAACTCCCAGTGGAAGAAGCGGTGCTTCGCGGTGAGCTGCCCCGCAGTCTCGCGGGCTTCGGGAGAGGGCTTAAGGAAAGTCTTCGGCGTCGGAGCGCTGTCGAGGGCATCGCCGGGCCAGAACCAGAGGGCGCACCAGAGGTCGAAGGCCTCTTTCAGCGCCTGGAAGTCTG
The DNA here is from genome assembly GCA_016218905.1 of Deltaproteobacteria bacterium. The sequence goes on along the minus strand of JACRCS010000872.1, from coordinate 15,464 downwards.
GGTCGCCTAGAATCCTATCTCGGTAGAACTCAGCCCGGCGATCGGCTTCATGGAGGGCCAGGCCATGGAGCTCCTCGAAGAGCGCGAGGGCGCGGTCGTGGAGCGCGTCGGAGGTAACGCCGGTGTGCTCGAAGGCCAGCCGATCTTCCCGTTGCGTCGAGACCCAGGCCCGTAGTTCGGGCTTCACCTTTTCGGCGAGGCGGTCCTTGATGGCCTGGGTCCAGGGGTCGCCGCTCCGGATCGCCTGCCCTTTGTTCTTCCCTCGCTGGGCGACGGATTCCCGAAAGTGGTGCACAAAACGGTCGTGGGCCTTGTCGCCACCCTCGCGCTCCCACGCCAGGATGGGGTAGTCCCGGAACCGGTCGAACCCGCACCCTACCATGGAGTCGCCGCACTTGAGCTTGTGGTCGAGAAACTCGAAGGGGAGCTTCTCGTCCATCGTCTCTACCCAGAGCGACAAACGCGCCAACTCCACTGCCATGGGGTCGAGGTCGACCCCGTAGAGGCACCGCTCCACGAGGTGGCGCTTCAAGCGCGGGCGAAGATGCGCCTCAGGGTTCTCGACGCCGACGGGCAGGTCCCGTACGCACTCGGCGAACCAAGGCGGCCGGGCCTCGGGCGGCACAATGACCCGAAGTTCCCCATCGCTTTCTTCGAGCCAGCTGTGATGAAAGAGGCTCTCCACGAGGGCGTCGGTCAAGTATCGAAGGGCAGCGACCAAGAACGACCCCGATCCCATCGTGGGATCGCAGACTTTGAGGCGAAGGATCTGCTCGGGAGGTCGTGGGGTCCAGCGCGCCACCTCGGTAAGCCCGGTCTTCTCGTCGGTGTGCTGGAGTGCCGGCGCGTAGACCAAGGGCTGAAGCGTGCGCCGAACTGTCGGACCGGCGAGTTGGGGGCGGGTGTAGAACGTTCCCGCGCCCTTGCGGGTGCCGCCCCAGCGGACCAGGAACCACTCCCCCGGCAAGACCACCCGCGCGCTGAGGGAGTGGGCCAAGACCTGCACGTCGCGCTCGTAGGTGGCTTCGATCCCCTTGCCTCGCGGAGCCTTGATGAGCTTCGCCGCTTTCACGGCGCGCTCCGCCCAGGCTTGGACCTTTTCCTGAAGCTCATGCCTGGCGTCCGAGCCGTATCCCTCCTCCGGCTCCGCAGCCGCCTCTTCCAGGTCGGCAACCTCTTCGTCGTCCTCCGGCTCGGCCTCCTCCTCTTCCCCTTCTTCTCCCTCCTCTCCCTCGGAAGCCGCGGCGCGGGTGCTTTTCTGGAGCTTTTCCAGCAACTGGGCGAGGTCCCTGTCCTCCATGGCGAGAAGGCGGGAGAACGGCAGCACCGGCTGGTCCCCAACGTTCAGAAAGACCATCGGATCGCCGGCTTCGGCCCGACGCAGTTCGTAGTCGAGGAGACCCTCGTAGAGGATGCCGATGTACTCGGAGGAGAGGTCGGAGAAGTCCACCGGGGCTTCCACCCACCGCGCCGATCGCCCGGACCGGACCTTGACCCGGCTTCGGGTGAGGAGTTCCAGAATCTTGTGAACGGAGGCGTCGGAGAGTTCGTTGGTCGGGCTCTCGAAGGCCGCCAAGGCGCGGGCCACCGGGTCCCCCGAATCCCGCTCGCCGGGCGCGAAGAGGCCTCCCCCGTAGCGTGACACGGGCAGCGCCTCGTGCCCGGAGCCCTGGTACACGAGGCGGAAGAGCGCCAGGAGTCTCGGCCAGGCACCGAAGTGGTGCCGCAGACGTTCCGCAGCCCTGCCGCCGGCCAGCCGGTCGAGTTGTTCGCGAAGCCCCTGAACGCCGTAGGAGTCGTTGTAGATCGGGTTATCCCGCGGGAGGAGACCCCTGGCCTCAGCAAAGAGTAGGACCACACACCTCATCACGACGCGGGTCGCGGCGAGATAGAGGTCCCTCCGCGGCACCCGCTCGGAACCCGCCTTCTCCAACGGCTCCAAGACCTCGTGGGACTCCCGCACGAGGAGCTCGACGGCTTGGCGGACGCGCTCCCCGAGAACCGAGGACAACTCCGCCTGCCCCCTTCGGCTCGCCAGCACGGCCGCCAAAAGGGGAGAGGGTTCGCCTTCCTTTGGCGGGGTGAGCGCGCGTGGGCCAAGTAGCGTCCGCAGGGCGGTGACCTGCGGTCCGGGCTCCCCTTCCTCGAACCAGAGGTCCACGTCCCACTCGGCCCAAGCGTCGTAGTCGGGGCCGGCGTGCAAGAGCCTCCATTGGCGGCCATTCGTGAGGAGAGCGAGCTTCTGGTCCGCCCGGCGCATCCACTCGACCACACGCGATACGGCTCTGCGGCCCCGACCTACACCGAGACGGGAGCCCGGTTCGCCCTGCCCCGTCCGGTCGGCGATGAACACGGGCAGGAGCCCGCCGGTTGCCCCCCCCCATACGCGGCGCGGCCGGACGACCTCGCCCGTCACGGCGCGGTGGGACCACTCCGGCCCGAGGGTGCTACCCTTGGACCACTGGGTCGCCGGCAGCCCCAGTACGTCTTCGAGAACTGTGTCGAGGAGGCCTCCCGCCTGCCACTTTCCCGGCGTAACCTCCAAGGGCCGGACCAGGTCGCGCCGCAGCTTCTCAGTGACGTGCGGCGCCAGGGGGTCCGCCGCCGATGGAAAATATTCGGAGAGTTTCGCCGGGGCGATGAGCAGGCCCCCGTGCTTGAGCGAGGCCCAGCAGGCGTCCAAGTCGGGCAGAGACGTAGAGAGAGATCCGCTCCGGAGTGACCGCGACGCTGTTGCTACTGTCATCGCGCCACCTCCGGGAACCGGACTTCGACCCCAACGGGGAACACTTGCACCTGGCCGCGCAGCTCGTGGCGCCTGGGAACGAGGCGTTCGAGAACCCGTTCCTGTTCCGCCCTGAGGCGTTCGAGGAGGTCCCCGTAGTGCTTCCGACGCCTTTCGAGTTCTTCCTCCAACTCCGCCGCTCGCCGGTCGATGTCGCGAATCCGCCCGAGGCGCTCGGCCTCCATCTCGGCGAAGAGGCTCGGTCTCATGTGGAGCTTGCGGCGTTCATCCTCGATGCTTCCCAACTCCTTCTCCAAACGTTTGAGGGTCGTGTCCCGCACGGCTCTCTCCACTTCTGTAACCCTCTCCTTGAAGAGGTCTCGCTGCTCCTCGTGGGCCTTCTTCCGGGTGGCCTTGAGGCGCTCCTGCACCTGGGCAGTGCGGTCCCGAACGAGGCACTTCATCAGCGCCGCGACCTGGGGTCCGATCTCGTCCCAGAGTGTTTGGGCACGCGCGCGGGCGCGGTCGTCAGCAGTGTGGACCGAAACCAAGTCGTCCGCGGCCGCCACCTCGGGGAGGGGCTCGCCCAACTCACCGGCCCGGACCGGCAGTCGAAGGGTGCGCACCCAGTGGTGAAACGGCTCGCGGAGTTCGTTCACCGCCAACTCCTCCACGGTGAGGAGGAGTAGGGCGTCGGCGCCGGCCGACACGGGGCCTCGGCGCACGGCCCAGCGACTCGCGCGGAGGCCGTCGTGTCCCCCGGGAAAGCGCGCACGAGAGAGGGTGGCTAAGGCGTGACGGAATACCGGGTGGCCGAGGTGGAGGAGGACGGCGTCCTTAGCTGGGCGGAACACCGGGCGGCCCAGGTTCTCCTGAATGAAGAGCTTGGGGTCGAAGACCAGGGCGGGGAGCGGGCCGGTCTGGCCCCGTCCCGCGGGTAGGCGCAGGGTGTCGTCGACGAGCGCCTCCCAGCGGGGCGGCAGTGGCACCTTGAGCCCGACGCGGTTCCTGTCGTCCGGCCCCTCTAACCGCTGGCCGCCGACTCCCACTCCCAGCGCGACCTCCAGGGTCTCTCGCAGGGACGCGGGAGAGAGGTCGACGGTGCGGCACAGCCGGGCGAGGCCCTCTGCCTCGGCGACGCCGGTTTCCCTCGGCCGCGTGGGCACCTGAGCGCGGCCTCTCGCCTCTTCCACGGCGGAGTCGAGGTCGGCGGTGATGCCCTCCACGTCGTCCAGGTCGGTGAACCGGCGCTGGAAGGCCGCGTCGAAGACCTCACCTGTGGAGCCGAGGTCCTCCCGGATGGTGTGGACCTTGGCCACGACGTGGGCGAGGAACCTGAGGTCCGCGTCGTCTTCGCTCGTGAAGTGGTAAACCGTGACGTCGCGCGCCTGGCCGTGCCGGTCCAGACGACCGTTTCTCTGCTCCATGCGGGCGGGGTTCCACGGCACGTCATAGTGGAGGACGAGCCGCGCGGTCTCCTGGAGATTGAGACCTTCGGAGGCCGCGTCCGTGGCTACCAACACCCGAACGGGGTCCGTCGGGTCGTTGAACGCCGCCTTGATCCCCTCGCGCTCGGGGTCGTCCATGCCGCCATAGAGCACCCGGACGGCTGAGCCGTGATCCTTGAACGCCTCGCGGAGACGCCTCTCCAGGTAGTCGAGGGTGGTCTTGTACTCGGTGAACACCACCAAACGCTCGTCGGCCGACCAGCGGTCGCCTTCCCGGAGGCGGTCCTGTATCACACCGAAGAGCCTCTCCAGGCGCACGTCCTCCGCGGGGTCCCCCAACAGGACACCCTCTTCCCTGCCTCCGAGGCCCAGCGCCGAGAGACCCGCGTCTACGGCGGCGACCTCGGCGGCGAGCTTCGGGGCGAGCGGCTTGAGCCACGCGCCCACCGTGCGAGCCGTATGGTGGGCGCGCCCTTCCCGCTCCAGGTCATCGTCGATGTCCTCCTCGGCGAGTCGGTGGGCGGCCGTCACCTCGGCCGCGTCCGCCGTCTCCTCCTGCTCTAGCCCCTCGCGGAACCGGTGCCACGACTCGGCGAAGCTGTACGGGGACGAGAGGAGCCGCTTGTTCAGGACCTCAACCGCAAAGCTGCCCGCGAGCTGCTCCGATCGCCGCGACGCCGCGACAGCGGCCTTCACGGCCTTCCGGAAGGCCTGGAAGGCCCGGGACAGCTTGGCCTCCCTGGAGCCGAAGTACAGCGGCTCCGGCTTCAGGTGCCGCTCCGCGAACCGACGAGGCCGACCTCGGCTCTCGTCGAGTTCGTTGATCTCACTCTTTAGGCGCCGCACGACGACCTCTTCGGCGCGCTCTCGTTCGCGAGGGCCGAACTCACTCGTCTGGGTGAAACGGACCGGGTCAAGCAACTCCAGCAGGCCCGAAAACGACCGGGTATGGCCGTTGTGGGGGGTGGCCGTGAGGAAAAGCTTGTGCTCGAACCAAGGCGCGAGGAGCCGCAGCGCTTTACAGAGGTCGCTGTCGTCGCCGAAGCTCGCCGGGGCGCAGTTGTGGGCCTCGTCCACGACGAGGAGGTCCCACGGGAGCTGGGCCGCGCCCGGGGGCTGGCTGCGGCACACGCTTAGGAACTGCTCCAGGACGTCCGGCTGCTTCAGATAGTGGTAGGAGCTGACGATGCGCGGGAAGGTGCGCCAAGGGTTGGCGTCGAGACCGAGCCGCTTCTGCAGCGCGTGAGTCTGTGGACGGTCCACGACGTCGAAGGTGAGCGAGAACTTATCGCGCATCTCCTGCTGCCACTGGACCCGCAGGGACGCGGGGCAGAGGATCAGAACGCGGCGGACCCTGCGCCGGAGGAGGAGCTCCGTCAGGATGAGGCCCGCTTCCACGGTCTTCCCGAGACCCACGTCGTCGGCCAGAAGGAGCGACACGCGCGGCATCCGTAGGGCCTGGAGGAGAGGAACGAGTTGGAAGTCCTCGGCCTGAACCGCGCCGAAGAAGGGCGATGCGATCGGCAGCTGGGATTCGCTACTCGACCCGTCGGCAGGCAGGAACGGCGTCAGAGCGCCCCAGCGGGCCGCCCGCACGAGGGCGTCGTAGTCTTGGGCTCGCATCGGCGGCTCGTCCGCAACCCGAGGCAACGCCGTCGGCTCGACGAGGCTCGCCCCCGGCTCGAGTTCCCAGAGCACGACGTCCTCCGGGCCTCCGGAAATGTCCGTGTACTCGACGCGCACGAGGTGAAGGACCTTGCCGTCGGCGCCCGGGTACGGATCGACGCTGGAGACCACGCCTCGGCGTTTGCGGAGCGTGGCGAGCATGCCAACTCGGGGCACGGAGACAACTTCCTGGAACACGGGAACTCCTTGGCTCAGTGGAAGGAGAGGCTCGCCTGCTTCGGTGACGTACCCTCGGCCGCGAGACGCTCGTCGTAGAAGGTCTTCATCTCCGGCAAAGCCTTCGCGACGGCTTCCAAGAAGTCCTTGTCCTTCAACAGCTCGTACGTCACGCCCTTGATGACGAGCTTGACTTCCATGCGTCCGACCAGTGCCTCCGCTTGGCCGAAGGCCCTTCGGAGTTCTTCATCCAAGAGCTTTTCGATGAAGTCGCGCGGGTACGGCTCACCTCCAGGCTCACGCCAACGCCGGGGTGGATTTTGGCGCAGAGCGGGCAGAAGTGCCCCTTTGAGCTGCTCCCGATTCCGGTCCATCGCTTCTTGAAGATTGGCGATTACCTTCGTGCGGAAGACCTCGACTGCGGCCCTTAATTTCTCCACTCTCTCCAAGAACTGCTGTTTCTTGGCGCGGGGCAGCACCGTCCCGAAGTTTGGTACATTTCGTAGAAATATCTTGGTTATATCTGTCTTGTACGTTTCCAGGTCCTTTCCCGAAAGAGCATCGTCGGGCGCGATGAGCTTAAACGAAGCCCTCATGCGCTCCTTCGCATCCTCGCTGTCGGTCAGCCCCAGGAGCTCCGGCGGAATACGAACAATCTTGCGGTCGATGTGGGTTCCAGAGAGAGAGAAGTCGACGAATTCGAAGTAGGAATTGAACACCATCACTTTGCGTGCGACGTCAAAACTCTGAGGCGGGTTGCACTCCAAATCCTTCCTCAATGCGCCAACGGAATGCGTGGAAACCGGCTCGAGTCCTATCGTCTGCGCCTTCTTGCCCTCGGGCCCGAGGCCCAACTCTCGCGCCACCTGAGCTGGCGGAGTTCCCATGAGGACGGCATTCGGCGCTTCGGGATTGCGCGGCCCTGCCTCGATGAGCTGGGGCGTGGGAGAGAAGATGAGGGTGAGGTCATCGCTGATCACCAAGCCGATTCGCAACCCGAATTGTCTCGTGAGCCGCCCCCCAACCTCCAGTGCGGCGCTCTCCAGGATCTGGAGCCCCTCGGCGTCACCGTAACCGAGGCGGTAGACCTCGGGGTCCGGGTCCAGGATCACCGACACGGCCTCAGGACCCAAGCTCCTCCAGCGCTCCGCCACGGCCTCCCCAACTGGTTTCGTGACCGCCGGCGCGAGCACGACCAGGCGGCGCCGCGCAGCGCGTATGAAGTCCGTCAGCGTCGCATCGTTCGCGACTGCCATTGCGTTCTCTGTCAGCATTCCTGCCTCCTCAGACCAAGAGACGCCTTCGCGGGACCGGGAGCGTGGGCATCGGCCTATGCGAGGTTCCACAGCTTCCTGTCGAAGCCTTCGAACAACGGCTCGGCGCGACCCTCGGGTAGGACTACGAGCAGCGCGTGCATGGCGCGTGTCATCGCTACGAAGAGGGATCGGCGTTCGCGGGCAAGCCATTCGGCCGTCGCTTCTTCTGCGAAATCTCCGGGGATGCGCGGGTACCTGGAGAGAACGAAACCCCCGAGGGCGACGACCGGAAACTCCAGCCCCTTGGCGCTCTTGAAGGTGAGCACCTTCACCACAGGTTTCTCCAACTCGAGGGTCTTACCGGTCATGAACTCGACCGGCAGCCCCTTCTCGGATAGCCGCCGTGCGAGCGCCTGCCCCGCTGTCTGCGTGGGCACGAGAGCAGCGCAGGCGGAGATCCCAAGTCGAAGCTCCCGCGAGGCAGCCGGGAAGAACCGGGCAAGCAACGCCGCCTCGGCGTCTTCCGTTCCGACGGTTCTCACTGCCGGGAGAGGTCCGGAGTGGCTGTATCTCCGTTCCTCACCTGACCCTGCTTCGACGTTCCCGCCCCCCAGGTAACCCGCTGTGGCTTCCCCAATCTCGGCAGTCGAGCGGTGGTTGGTTCGCAAAATGCCGGTGCGACCTCGAAACTGCAGCGACTCGTGAACGTCGGACCAACGGAAGCCGCTCCTGTAGATCGACTGATTGGCGTCGGCAGTAATGAAGAGCCGGTTCGGCTCGCGACAAAGGCTCGAAAGCATGCCTAGCGTTATGGGATCGAGGTCCTGGGCTTCATCGACTACAACAGCGTCGTAGGGTGTAAGTCCTTTTCCTTCCCGCACGAGCCGCGCCGCATGCAGACGCAGTCGTTGCCAGGTCCAGTCGCCGGACCGCTCGAGCAGTCGGTTGTATGTCTCCCTCACCTTCCAGACCGCGCGCCGCTGGTTCGCATTGAGCGCGACCCGGCGCCCCGCACGAGGAGCTTGCAGGTAGTCATCCAGGAACGCCAAGCCCCTTCCTTCGATCACTTCCCCAACTTCTTCCCAAATGTAGTCGAGACCCAGCCTTTCGAGGGCACTGCGCTCCGAGCGCTGCGCCAGACTTCCGCCTCCAAAGTCCGTCTTCTCCACTGCGTCACGGAAGAACGCCTGATCTTCCTCCTGGCGCATCATGCGGAACTCGCCGAGGTGCCGTCGGACTACTGCATGGACGACGCTATCGGCTGTGCGGACGTCAACGCGGTCGACGTCGGCGCCGAGGAGCTGCTCAAGGAGCTGATGCGAGTACGCAACGAGTGCGTTAGTGTAGGTGGTGAACAGCACCCTGGGCGGTCGGGTCCTGCCGATCGCCTCCAGCAGGGAACGCACACGGTAGAGGGCGACGGTGCTCTTGCCCGTTCCGGGACCGCCTTTCACCAGCGTCGGTCCCTTGGCGTCGAGAGCCCACGTGACGAACTTCTTCTGCTCGGGATCCAGCTTGAGGAGGAAGCCGAGGAGGCTCCCCTCTTTGAACCTCAAGAGGTCACAGACGTCATTCGCAACGTAGTCTGGTTGCTCGATTACCTCTTCTAACGGTCGCTCGAACAGGACCTCGTCGACCTTCAGAATGACCTCCTCTGGGACCCCGGGGCACTCGAACAGCGCTTCTCGCGACTCGAGCCGCGTGAGCCGGGCGTGAAGCGCTTCCGGAATTCGAAGCCGGTTCAGAAGCTCCGGAGTGATCTCTTCGGGCAAGGGAGTGCTGCTCTGAGTGGTGGGTTTGAGGAGAGCCTCCCAATCAGCTCCCCTCGACCTTGCGCTCCCCGCGATTGCCGGATCAAAACCGCCCAGAAACTCCGAGTCGATACCGTCGTCATATGTGCGCTCGTCGCGTTTGCGGAGCGCGAGCAGACTCACGTACGGGTCTTCGTACGTGTAGAAGATCCTGTAGTCACCGCACCGGATGCGGTGGAGTTTGCCATCCAAGTGCTTGAGCTTCTTCTTGGTGAAGCCGTCTGGTCTGGGGTCCTGCGCCAGGAGGGAGATCTTCTCCAGCACTTGGTGGCTCACCTTAGGGGGCAGGGCGAGCCACTCGGTCTGGAAGGTCGGCTTCATAGTGGTGAGCCAGGGGCCTGTCATACGCCGAAGACCTCTCCGACGAGCTTCTCGATGGCCGCCGAGTCGATCCCCCCATTGGTGTCGTCCTGGGTCACCAGCAGGGTGCCCGCCTTGCCACCCCCCTCGGCAAGGGGAAGGAACCCTTGCGCGCGGTACCACGCGAGTTTGGTCTCCCAGCAGGCGCGGTAGTGGGGATCGCGCAGCATACCGAGGTGCTCCCAGACAAACGTCTTGCCGGATTCGCGATCTTCAATGAAGAAGTCCGGCACGCGCTTGGCGCCGTCCAAACCCTTGAGCTCTTTTTCATATTGATAGTCGATGCCTTTTGAGTGGAGTAGGTCGGCGATGATAACCTCCGACTTAGACCGTACGGCCTCGCCGCGCCGAGTCTTGTGAATCAGCCCCTCCTCGAACATGCGGTCCCGAATCTCTACGAGCCGCGGCGCCTCGAAGAGATTCGTGAGACGCCGGGCAGCGTCGGAATAGTAGGGGTCGCTGTAGGCGCGAAGGGACTGGAATTCGCCCTGATAAAGCAAGACAAGGCGGTTCTTCTGGCGGGTCAGAGCCGTGTACAAGAGCTCGCGGGAGAGCAGTCGGCAAGGGTTCGGCACCACGAGGAACGTGACACCAAACTCGCTCCCCTGGGTCTTGTGCACGGTGAGTGCATAGGCGAGGCTGAGGCTCGTCTCGCCTTCATCGGAGAAGTCCCTTCCCCCGTAGGTGTACTTGAAACCGGGCTGGGTGGAGAACTCCACCTCGAGATCTCGTGGAGCGCGCTTGAGCCCCCATTTCTTCGTCCGGTACTCTCCGACGACAACCCCGATCTCGCCGTTCGCCACGTACTTTAGGGCCCTCGGCTCGGGGTAGACGTGTCGTCCCGAGTTGTTGACCGTGTTGATGACCTTGTCGCCGTAGAGGATGCCTTCCCGCCCTCGGGGCTTGGGAAAAAAGCGCTTCCCTTTGGCCTCGTTCACGGCCATCTCCCGGATGCGGCTTCGGAACTTCTCTTGGAGTAGCCGGTTGAGAGCGTCCACCCCGTGGGCCGCCCCGCGCACCGGCGAAAGGATTTGCCAATTCTCGACGGCAGCGGCGGCGCCCGGGTTGCCGTCGCGCCCGGCCCAGAAATAAGGCACGCCGTTATAGAGGGAACCGCCCAAGGACACTTCGAAACCGACCTCGTCTTCGATCCCCTTCAGTTCGAGTTCCTCGATCAAACACCGGAGGAGTTTTTCTCGCAGCTCCTCGTCTGTCGTCCAACTCTCAAGCCGCACGTGTTTGGAACTCTCCCCGCGTGCGAGGCTGTCCCAGATCTCGTCGCAGCCTGGTTCCGGTGAACTGGCGCTGAACCACTCAGCGAGCATCAGATCATCACGTCTCTCCCCGACCTGCCGGCGCCGGATAGTGAGCTCGGCATAGCCGGGGGCGACCCGGGGAAAGCGCCCTTCGATGTCTTGGGGTGCGAGTCTCCGAGCGATGTCGAGGAAGGGCCTCCCGCTTCCGATGGGAGGGAGTTGCCTGGGATCGCCCACCAGGATGACACGGTCCGGCGGCTGTATGCCGTCCAGTACGGCGGACAGCATCTCTTCCGTGAGCATGGATGCCTCGTCCACGACGAGGGTCTGAATGCCCGCCTTCTTTGGACGATCCGAGAGACGGTAGCCACCGCCCTGCGGATCGTAGCGGCCGAGCCCGAGGAGAAACTGCGCGATGGTCTTCGCCCCGTGGACCCCGGTCAGCCCCTCCATGCGCACGCGAGCTTTTCCCGTGGGCGCTAGGAGGCACACGCCCTCGCGCACTTCCGGGAGGTTGCACAGGATTTTGAGTAGCGTCGTCTTGCCGGTCCCGGCGGGACCGGCCAGGATGGAGACCCGAGAGGCATAGAGTTCCTGAAGTGCCGCCGCCTTCTCTCTGCGGGCCATCTCCTCGAGTTTCCGCTCCTCCGGAGGCAACGACGCCACGGGACGTGTCTTCTCAAATTCCGAGTCGAGGAGCTTTCGCCAGGGGTGTTCGCCTTCATGGCGGATCCCCTGAATGCGCTTTTGCACCACCCTTCGGATCACTTCGCTCGCCTCATTCAGGCGACCAAGCTGGTAGGCGGGTGCGTTGTCCGCCATCTTGACTCGGCATACCACCCCGTCGAACTTGGCTTCCACCGCGTTCATCAGGTCCGCGTCGACTGGACAGGGAGGGTCGACGAGGAGATCCCGAATGGCCTGAATCACCGCACTCCTGGGCTGCAACGTATGTCCTTCGGAGGCCGAGGCCTCGAGAACGTATGTCACCAAGGCGCGGACCCGCCGAGCGTCCTGGTCTCCATCTAGAGCCGACGGCGAAGGTATGGGGTGCTTCTCGCGGACGATAGGATCCGGGAACAATCCGCGGTCTACGGTTTGAATCCCCACGCCGTCGAAACGGCCTCGATCGAGTTCGTAAAGTTGGTAGGGATTCTCAAGGATCTCCGCGTCCGTTGCCTCGATACCGGCCTTCTCGCGCTCCGAGGGCTGGTAGAAGCGCGTCGTCTGCGGCGCGGTGATCGCGAATCGACTGAGGAGTTTGAGGAGGGCCGCGCGCTCTGCCGGCAGCTGCGCCCATTTATCCTTCAAGGTGGCGCCGATGGACTTCTCGGCGATCGGTCCCAAAAGCGAGGGGTCCTTGAAGACCTGATCGACCAGAGGCCAAGGGTCCTCATTCCACTCGGACTTGGCCTCCAACTGACTGCGGGAGATCTCGTGTGCGATCAGGTTCCCGTTGCCGAGACCGAACGCCGTGAGCGCCGAGCCCAGCCCCGGGCAAGGCCCGCGCATGGTCCAAAGGCGATTCAGTTCCGCGTCCACCCACTTGGTGAGCGCGTCCCATGGTCCGGGCAAGACCGCACCAACCTTGTGTAAGACGCGCTCGCAGGCCAGAAGGGACGAGATGGCCGCATCGTGTCCGACGTGCTCCGACCCGTAGGAGAACTCTGTCCATGCGTCATCCGGCGCAAACGCCACGAAGTCAGCGAGATTGAGGGCAGGGTCTCGATCGGCGATTTCGAGCAGTTCGTGGTACGGAAGGAGGAAACCATCCTTGAGAGTGTCGGAGCGGATCGAGTGTGCCACGTTGCGCTCCCACACCACTGCCCTGTGCATGCCAAGGGACTCTTTCGCGTAGCGGTACTCGACGGATTCTCCGACGTGAATGACCCTTCCGACACCGACGATCACCCGCCGAGGGTCGTCTACCAGCGGAGTCTGTTTCGCGTAGAAGAAGCAGAGGGACTCTCTTGGCTGGACCGCGCTAAAGAATGTGTCCAGGAGGGCCAGCTGGTTCCTCTTGGTTTGAACCCAGCCCGTACCGAAGCCCATGCCTTCGTGGGCTCTCTCCTCTAATTCCCGTTGAAAGTTGATGCCGAAGGTGTCGACGATCTCCGCTGTCCCCTCGGACAGCATCCATCGGAAGGGGATGCAAGCCGCAGAATGCGCGGTGTGGCGATAAGCGGTCGGCATAAAGTGGTCGTGCAGCTTGCTCTTACCATAGTACGGATGCGTTAGCGTGCGGGTGAAGGCGAAGGGAGCCAGGAAAGATCCGTGCTCCGCTGCGCACGCCGGGAGCTTCTGTTCAAGTAGCGCTTCGTCCCATTGCTGGCCGGCTACCTTCACCTCTGCCTCGTCCTTCTTCCCCTCACGGATGCGTGGGAGAATGAGACAAGCCGCGTTCTGGCCCGGCTTCTTGCAGACCGTGCCGTCCCACTTTGCGTCGTGCCATGGGACTCGAATCGAGATATGGGAGACGGGAAGCTGCCTCGCTCCCTCCGCGAGTTGCGACATCAAGCTCCTCCTTTTGGTTTCAGGCCCTCAGTTGGGACGTGCGCGGGCCCCCAATGCTTCTTCTCTCTCCTCGAGTTCATGGGCCAGGGCGGACCCAAGGCGCCAGCGGCTCCAGAAGGTTCTTCCAAATCGCGCCGGCGTCCCAACCTCTGCCGCCCTCGTTCCTGTCAACGGGAATGTCGAGCCCGACGACTAAGTCGATCCAGAGCAAGGCGCCCCCGCCGTCGTGAAACGCGGCCAAGCGCTCTGCCACTTGAGGGAGCGTCTCGGCTCTCTCGAGACCTGGGACGGGGTGCGGCTGCGGATCGTGTGATACGAGAATGGTCCGATCCCCGAACGCGCTCCGAAACCGGTATCGCGTTCGAGCTTCCGTCAACCTTCGCTCGTCGAGTGGGACCCCGACGTCAAACCTAAGCTCCGGACCTTCCAGTGAGCGTTCACGAATGACGGAGAGCGCGTCGTCAAAGGCTCCCGTCCGGAGATCGGCCAGGAAGCTCTGCCAAATCCACCTATCCGTCATCACAAAGTGGCGGCCCCTCGCTGTCCCCAGCGCAGAGCCCAAGGCGCTGTCGACGCCCTTCTCGACGTGAATGCCTACCCGAATCGACTCCTGCCCCCGTGAGCGCAGGAAGACGAACTTCCCGCAGTGGTACGCCGGCCAGTTCTGGCGTGGGCCGCGGCCGCGAGGAAAGAGCCACCAGATACTGTTGTCGGGATTGGCTTCGTTGTATGGGTGGGTAGCGAGTCGGCCGAAGGCACTCTTGAAGCCGTCTGTGGCTTGCACTGCCTTTGCCATCTCATCAGGGAAAGCGAGATGGGTGCAAAAGAAAGGCCGCATTTTCTTTCCCCCTCCTCGCCGGGTCCGAGCGTCACATCCTTTGCTCCGCGTGCACGCGACCGCGCACGAATATCCGAGAATCCTGCCCCAACAAATACAGAAGGCCGGTAGCGCGACGTGGTCGAGCCGTCCGGCCTCTGATCATGTGGCCCGGAGCCACCAAGAGTTCTCCAGAAGACGAATGGTCTTACCCTCCGGTCCCCCCGGATGAACGGGGCCGACTATAGCGCAAAACAGAAGCGAACCGGTATCCCCCGTGCGGGGGATGAGAGGCATGAAATATGCCGCCACTTGCTCGAATTCGGGGGATCGTCGTAAAGCCAGAGGATTGTCGAAGTCGACGCCATCCCGATCCCCTTGATCAGAGACCTGCACTGGTCATGTGAAGGAGAAAACAACGAGCCCTGCGCCGTCCGCTGGCGGCCGCAAGGAAAGCTACAGGCCCGGCGAAGAACCGTCCGGTCGGTTCTCCGCGCCTCTTCCTCCGCCCCATCTCCCGCCTGCCTGAACCTCTTTGCTCGTCCCCTGGCCCTTCCTCAAGGCATCTCCCTCGCACCCTTCCTGCCCCGGCGGAAACCCCAGGACGTCACGGCCGCGCTCTCCGAGTCGCACCCGTGCCCGCGACGCCCTGCCGCCGTGGACCCTTCCGAGCCGCGAGGGTCTTTGCGCACCAAACCACCACGTCCGGCGGGACCTGGCGAAGGGGCAGCAAGCCCGCTTAACCAGAGAGGGGAGACCCTCCGCAGGACGAGGAGAATCCGCTGCACCAGACGAGCCTACTGCCCGAGCTGATCAGGGAGACGAGCGCGACCACGACCATGAAGCCGCCGAAGACCTACAAGGTCCCGGTGTACCGCTGCGCGCTCGTGAGGGAAGGGGGTGGTGGACAGCGAACCGTACCGGACGAGCGAGACGGTCGCCGAGACCGCGCGGAAGGTCCTCGCCGACTACGACCGGGAGGCCTTCGTGATCCTCCTGCTCGACACCAAGAACCGCCTGATCGGCATCAACATCGTGAGCGTCGGCACCTTGACCACATCGCTCGTCCACCCCCGGGAGGTCTTCAAGCCCGCGATAGCCGCCTCGGCTAGCGCCGTGATCGGCGTGCACAACCACCCCAGCGGTGACCCTCAGCCGAGCCGGGAAGACTCCGACCTTACCCGGCGGTTGTGGGAAGCCGGGAAGCTGCTCGGGATCCGCTTCCTCGACCACGTCATCATCGGCGATCTCGGCTGCCACTTCAGCTTCTGCGACGCCGGGGAGTTCCCGCCGGCTTAGCCGCAATACTGTTCACTTAAGGACGGACACGGCCAGACAGGCACGGTGCGGCCCCTTGAGGTGCTGACCTTTCCTTCGAAGGTGGTAGTTGCTCATCTTCCGCTTCACCCCTCGGGGGTTGCGACGACCGCGACTG
>JACRCS010000871.1 GCA_016218905.1 Deltaproteobacteria bacterium | reverse complement strand
CCGCCAGCTCGAGGAGAGCGAGGAGACCGTTCCCGATGGGTTCCTGGAGAGCGTCATGGCGGCCCTTCCGGAGAGCCCGGAGCCTCACCGTTTCGCCTGGCTCCGCGCGCTCTGGCCGAGCCGCTGGCTCTGGGCACCCCCGGCGCTGGCCGGAGCGATCGCCGCCGTTCTCCTCCTCGTGGGCGCCCCGCGCTTCTGGAATCCCCACTCCCGCGATCTCGTCCCGGTCACGTTCGAGGTGCACGCCCCGGAGGCGCAACGCGTGGAGGTCGTGGGGAACTTCAACGAGTGGAAGCGCGGGGAGATCCTCCTCGAGGGCCCAAGCGCGACGGGCGACTGGAAGGCCACGGTCCGGCTGCCCAGCGGCCGGTACGAGTACATGTTCCTCGTGGACGGGAGAGACTGGGTGGCCGACCCCAAAGCGCCTCGGCGGCCCGACGGTTTCGGGGGCGAGAACGCGCTGCTCCAGGTCTAGGGTCCGCCCCGGATGAGGAAGCGAAGGGCCCTTCCGCCGGCGATCGCGTTCGCTCTCGCTCTCTCCGCGGCGCAGGCCGAGCCGGTCCGGACTCCGGCTCCGACTCCCGCGGCCGCACCGGGGGGGAGCGCCTCGCCGGGGCTCCCGAGAGCGCCGGTTCTCAGCGCGCCGACTCCCGCTCCCCCTCCGCTCCCGAAACCGAGCGCCACGCCGGCCCCTCGAAAGCCCCCCAGGAGCCCGTGGACGGGCCTGGTGGAGGACGGTGCCCGGGCCGGGATCGACCGGGACCGCCTGGATCGCATCGTATCTCAGTTCCAGCGGCTCGGGGTCACTCCCGAGCAGGGACGGGAGATCCTGCAACCGGCCCTGGAAGCCGCCCGCTCGGGCCTGCCCAGCCGAACCGTCCTCAACCGGATCAACGAAGGCCTCCTGAAGCGGGTACCGCCCGAGGCGATCGCCGCCGCCAGCCGGAAGCGGCTCGAGTCCCTCCGAAGCGCCCGCCGGCTCCTCCTCTCCACCTGGGGCCCGGCGACCTTCAAGCAGGCGAAGCCCTTCATCGCCTCGCTCGGGCTCGCGCTCGAGAGCGGCCTGCCGCCCCAGGTGGTCACGGACGTACTGACCCGCGGCAGGGGGAAGAATCCGGCTGAGGTGAAGAGCGTGATCGAGGCGGGAGAGGCTCTCCAGGTAGCCGGTTTCGACCCGGAGGTGTTGCTCGCGCTCCTGCGGGACTGCCTGGACCGCGATCTGCACCACGCCGACGTGCTCAAAGTCGTCCGCTTCGCGGTCGAGCGGAAGCGGCAGGGTCAGGACGACCGCAGCATCCGGGAGGCGCTCTGGGGGCAGCGCGGCGCCGCGCCGTGGCCGAGCGCTCCGCCTACGAGACCTCCAGCGCGGGAACCTCCTGCGGCTTCTCCGCCTCCGCCTCCGGAGACCGGCCCACGAGCCGGTGGACCTTGACCGGAGCCTTTCTGCCCCGCACCCGCACCCAGCGGCCCGCCTCCCAGGAGAAACCTTCCCCCGCGGCCAAAACCGCCGAGGCCGTCGCGTAGACGTCGCCCCCTTCGGCTAGAGACTGGAGGCGGTGAGCCAGGTTGACGGTGTCGCCGATGACCGTGTACTCCATCCGGGCCGCGCTGCCGAGGCTGCCGGCCAGCGCGGGTCCCCAGTGGACGGAGTAACCGAGGTCGAGCGCCGGCAGGCCCTGGGCGCGGCGCTCCCGCGCGAGCCGGCAGCCCGCCTCCCGGAGCTCCAGGGCGGCCGAGATCGCCCGCCGCGCCTCGTCGCCGTACGCCGAGGGCGCGCCGAAGACGGCCATGAAGCCGTCCCCCGTGAACTTGTCGATGCACCCGCGGTTTCGGACCACCACCCCGACCATCTTTTCGAGGTAGGCATTCACAGTATCGAAGAGCTCCTCGGGCGTGAGCCCCTCGGCCGTGCCGGTGAAGTCGCGCATGTCGGCGACGAGCACCGCGACCTCCACCTCCTCGCCGCGAATCGCCTCCAGTCCTCGGCGCGAGAGGAGCAGCTCCGCCACGTCGCGGCTGACGTACCGCGTGAAGCAGCGGCGGGTCCACTCTTGTTCGGATACGTCGATGAGGCTCACCACCACGGCCTCTTCTTCGCCCGGCGCCACGTCGAGCACGTCGCCGCGCAGGTGGCGGTAGGCGACCTCGCCCGAAGGGCGCACGACCTCGAGGCTTCGGGCCTCGAAGCAGCCGTTGGCGCGGATCTCGTCGTCCATGGAGTCGAGCACGGGGGCGGGAATGTGGCTGAAGACGTCCGCGACCTGCCGGCCGAGCGCCGCGGCCGCGGGAATGCCGGCGATCTCCTCCATGCGGCGGTTGTAGCCGGTGATCGTCCGCGACCACCGCCCCACCACCATCACGCCGAAACCGAGGCTGTCCAGGATCCGTTGCTCGACGCGCAGTCCCCCCTCACCCATAGGCCCCCCCCTCCTGAAATGGGTTTCGGGAAACTTACCAGCTCGGTGGGAGAAACGGAAGGGGGTGGGCCGGCGTCAGGGCTTTGCGAGGACACTATTGTCCGCCTTCCTTCTCCTCCCGGGTCGGTGGGAGCGCGCCGGAGGCGCCCCAGCCGTCACCGGAGCGTTGGATTCGGCTGCGCTCGAGTAATCAGGACGTCGCCCAACGGAACCCAGCTGAATCGCGAGCTTCTGTCCTTCGAACAACGGAGTCTCTGCCGCCAAGTGAACGCGACATGAACTTTACAATTGATCGTGAACCTTACCGATGCAGTAGTATAAACAAGGCATCACCGGCTGGATCACGAGGGCGGGTAGCGCCCGAGTGGGGGACCGTGGGGCCGAGCGCCGGAGCCACGGTCACCACCGAGGCGTAAGCGATCGCCCAGATTTCGGGGAATCCACCAGATCGCTGCGCCGCGCATATCAAACGGGCAGCGTGTTCCCACGGGGAGGGCGAAGTCGATGGAACAGGGGAAGGGTGAGTCGGGAGAGGGTGATGGTCTGCGGGTGCTCCTGGTGGAGGACGACGACGTCAACCGCGTCGTGGCGACGGAGTTCCTACGGCGGCTCGGGCACCACGTGACGACGGCCGAAAACGGGCGCATGGGGCTCGAGATTCTCGGCGCGGGCGGCTGCTACGACATGGTGTTAATGGACGTCAAGATGCGCGAGATGGACGGGGTGGAAGCCACCCAGGCGATCCGGGCAGGCCAGGTGCCGGGCTGTCCGCCGCAGATCCCCATCATCGCGGTTACAGCGCACGCGCTCGTGGGCGATCGAGAGGCGTTCCTTGCCCAAGGATTCGACGACTACCTCTCCAAGCCGTTCACGAAGGAGCAACTCGAGCGAGTGCTGCGCAGGTGGAGCAGGCGTCGTACTGGGAGCAGGCGTCGTACTGGGAGCAGCCGCCCTCCGCCGACGTGACCCCGAACGCCATTCGCAGCGAGCGGTCACTCCGGGGCCGGCTGAAGCACAAGACATCCCCGGGGAAAGGGTGCGGCCCCAGGGCAGGCCACCGGGCAGGCCGCCGCCGGTGAAAGCGCGCGGCACGCGAGGCGCGAGGCGCACGCGCCCTCAGAGGCGGGGCTTCCCTCGCTTGACGCCGAGGTGGGCCACGGCGATGCCTCCCGTGAAGCTCCGGTACCGGACCTGTTCGAAGCCCAGGTCGACCAAGAGCCCGCTCAGCTCCTGCGGGCCCGGGAACTTGCGGATGGACTCGGGGAGGTAGGTGTAGCCCTGGCGGTTGCCGGCGAGGAGCTCACCCACGAGCGGCATCACGCGGAAGGAGTAGAAGTCGTAGAGGCTGCGGAACCAGGGGGCGGGCGGCTGCGAAAACTCCAGGCAGAGGAACCTCCCGCCGGGCTTCAGCACCCGGTGCATCTCCCGGAAGCCCACCTCGAAGTGGGTGAGGTTGCGAATGCCGAAGCCCACCATGGCCGCGTCGAACGAGGCGTCCGGGCAGGTGATCTGCTCGGCGTTTCCCTGCACGTACTGGATGGTCCTCCCGAAGGGGGAGCGCGCGGCCTT
>JACRCS010000880.1 GCA_016218905.1 Deltaproteobacteria bacterium | reverse complement strand
TACATCTCGGGCCGCCAGCTTCCGGACAAGTGCGTTTCCGTCCTCGACACGGCGTGCGCGAAGGTCAACATCAGCCAGGCCGCGACGCCGGCCCCCATCGAGGATTGCCGGCGCCGGATCGACCAGCTCACGGCCGAGATCGAGGCGCTCGAGCGCGAGGAGGCCGTTGGTGCGAACCACTCCGAGCGGATCGAGAAGTCGAAGGCCGCCAAGGCCGAGACCGAGGCGCGCCTCGCCGTCCTCGACGAGCAGTGCAAGAAGGAGATCGAGACCGTCAACCGGATCAAGGAAGTGCGGGGCAAGCTCGAGGCCGCGGCCGGTGGGACGACGAACCCCGACTTCGAGATCCTCCGGGCCGAGATGGCCTGCCTGAACGCCGAGCTCGTCGCCGTGCAGGGCGACACCCCGATGATGCAGCCGCACGTCAACGCGCAGGCCGTCGCGGAGATCATCGCGGGCTGGACCGGAATTCCCGTCGGCCGAATGCAGGCCGACGAGATCGAGACCGTGAGGAACCTCGCCCAGCTCCTCGGCGAGCGGGTCGTCGGCCAGGACCACGCCCTCGCCGCGATCGCGCAGAAGATCCAGACCTCCCGCGCCGGCCTCACCGACCCGCGCAAGCCGATCGCGGTCTTCATGCTCGTCGGCACGTCCGGCGTCGGCAAGACGGAAACGGCCATCGCCCTCGCCGAGACCCTCTACGGCGGCGAGCGGAACATGGTCACGATCAACATGTCCGAGTTCCAGGAAGCGCACACCGTCTCGTCGCTGAAGGGGTCCCCCCCGGGGTACGTCGGCTACGGCGAGGGGGGCGTCCTCACTGAGGCCGTGAGGCGCAAGCCTTATTCCGTCGTCCTCCTCGACGAGGTCGAGAAGGCGCACCCCGACGTCCTCGAGCTCTTCTACCAGGTCTTCGACAAGGGGCAGATGGAAGACGGCGAGGGGCGCGAGATCGACTTCAAGAACTGCGTCATCCTCCTCACGACGAACGCCGAGTCGGACCAGATGATGAAGATGTGCGCCGACCCGGAGACGGCCCCGACGCCCCAGAAGATCGTCGAGACGATCAAGCCGGGGCTCGACAAGGTCTTCAAGCCGGCTTTCCTCGGCCGCATGTCGATCGTTCCGTACTACCCGATCTCCGAAGCCGTCATGAAGCTCATCATCAAGCTCCAGCTCGGCCGGGTCGGCAAGCGCCTCATGGAGAACCACGGCGCGACCTTCAGCTACGACGAGGCCGTCATCAACGAGATCGGCAGCCGGTGCAAGGAGGTCGAGAGCGGCGCCCGCAACGTCGACTCGATCCTCACGAAGACCGTCCTTCCCGACCTCTCCGGCGAGTTCCTCGCCCGGATGGCCGAAGGGGGGACGATCTCGAAGGTCCACGTCCGCGTCGGAGACGAGGGGAAGTTCGCCTACGACATCGCCTGACGGCAGGCGTTCCCGGCAGGCCCGGTGGGCCGGATTCCCCAGGGAGTCCGGCCCTTTCCGTCTCCAGCCGGGCCCGACCCGTGCGGCGCGTCACGACTCCGTACGAAAGACCTTCCCCGTATCCCCCCGCGGAGTAAGAATAGCCGTCAGCTTCAGCCCCAGGGATACGAAAGACCGTGCGTTGGGGGTGTTCGGTGGCAGGTTACGTCCAGCAGAATCGCAAGGTCCGCGTCACGACGCCGGTCGGGGAGGATGTCCTCTACCTGAAGGCATTCTCCGGAACCGAGGAGATCTCGAGACCTTTCCACTTCCTGGTCGAGATGATCGCGGAGAACAAGAAGAAGGTCTCCTTCGAGGCGATGCTCGGTGCGAAGGTGACGATTCATGTCCTCCTTCCGGACGAATCGACGGAGCACCACATCAACGGGGTCTGTGTCCGGTTCGCCCAGGCGGGACGGGACGAGGAGTTCACGGTCTACCGCGCCGAGCTCGTGCCCGAGTTCCAGCTCCTGGCCCGCAAGGCGCAGAGCCGGATCTTCCAGCGGAAGACCGTCCCCGAGATCCTCAAGGTCGTGATGAAGGGGGTCACCGTCGACTGGCAGCTCGAGGGCACGTACGAGCAACGGGACTTCTGCGTCCAGTACCGCGAGACCGACTTCAACTTCGCCTCGCGTCTCATGGAGGAGGAGGGGATCTTCTACTTCTTCCAGCAGGAGGACGGCAAGCACACGATGATCGTGGCGGATTCCCCCGCCGCGTTCCCGGCGCTGCCGGGCGCTTCGGACAACACCAACGAGGAGCTCGAGGTCGGCGTCCGGGACTACAACCGGATCTGGTCCTGGTAGCGCTCCCAGGAAGCCCGGTCGACGAAGTGCCTCCTCTGGGACCACACCTTCGAGCTGCCGCACAAGAAGCTCGAGGCGGAGTCGCCGCTCCTCGACTCGGTCCAGGCCGGCAAAGAAAAGCACAAGCTCAAGGTCCAGGGCTCGGACTCCTGGGAGCTCTACGACTGGCCGGGCGAGTACGCGCAGCGTTTCGACGGGATCAACCGATCGGGAGGCGAGCAGCCGGGAGAGCTCCAGAAGATCTTCCAGGACAACAACCGCACGGTGGGGATCCGGATGGACGAGGAAGCGACGCTCGCCGTCTCGGCGTCCGGCACGAGCAACGTGAAGCACTTCCTTGCCGGTCACAAGCTGACTCTCAAGCGGCACTTCTCCAGCGACGGCGCCTACGTCCTCGCTTCCGTGAAGCACCGGGCGGCGTTCGGAGCCGACTACCGCTCCGGAAAGGAT
>JACRCS010000870.1 GCA_016218905.1 Deltaproteobacteria bacterium | reverse complement strand
GCGGCAGCCATCGGACGCTCCGGGTTCATCCCCTTCGACGAGAAGAAGGGGTGTTTCGCCGAGAGCTTCACCCGGAACTTCATCGCGATCAACCTCTCCCAATACCCGCAGACCCTTATCGAATCGGAGCTCTTCGGCCACAGGAAGGGGTCGTTCACGGGCGCCATCGAGCATCACGACGGCGTGTTCTCGCGGTGCTCGCCCCACGGGGCGATCTTCCTCGACGAGGTGGGTGATGTGCCGGAGACGATCCAGATCAAGCTCCTCCAAGTTCTCCAGGAGCGGACGTTCGTCGTGGTCGGGAGCCACGAGAAGAACCGCTTCCGAGGTCGCGTCATCGCGGCGACCAACAAGCCCCTTGCCGACCTACGCCGGACCGGCCGCTTCCGAGAGGACTTCTACTACCGGCTGTGCTCCGACGTCCTGGAGGTCCCGCCGCTGCGCCAGCGGCTCGCCGAGGAGCCGGCCGAGATGGACGATCTCCTTTCCTTGCTCCTGCGAAGGATGTTCCAGGAGCCTCCCCGGGATCTTCTCTCGGAGGTTCGCCGGACGATCGAAAGGGACCTGGGGCGCGCCTACCCTTGGACAGGCAACGTCCGGGAGTTGGAGCAGGCGGTTCGCCGGATCATTCTGACCGGTTGCTATCCGGGGGACGCAAGGGCAAACGGCGAAGACCTCCTGGGCCGTCTGATCGAAGGAGTGCAGGCGGAATCTCTGGACGCTCAGCAACTCCTCGCCTCCTACTGTCGGCTCCTCCACCAGAAACACGGCACCTATGAGGAGGTCGCTCGACGTACCGGGCTCGACCGGCGGACCGCAAAACGGTACGTCCAGATGGCGGAGGACCCGACGATCGAGGCATAGACGGGGTCGGTACGTCGCCGGCGGAGAGCGCCTGAGAGCGAAACGCACAGGCGCCCTCGTTTCGATCGCGGAAGCGCGACTGGAAGCCAGAGCGCTTGCGGAGATCTCGCAGGGCTCGGCTATTTCCTGCGGTCGAACCCGGAGAAGGGGAAGGCTGTCCCCGGCTGCCGACAGAAGGCTCTGCGGTCCCGGGTCTAAGACAATCCGCTAGCAGGTGCCACGGTGCGCAGGAAACGCTGGCTGTGCGTACCTGCATGGACTGTATATCGGATGGCGGCTCGGGGGCGGCGCCGATCGGCCCTGTTGGCCACAACCTATCGGCATGTTGGGGGATTCTCGAGACGTCCCGGCAGGGCACGGGAGTTGCTCGTGGGGTCGGGGAAGCGAGGCGACAACGAGCGTCAGGATGACCAGGGGAAGGTGCGCCGTTCCGCAGGGCGGGGGAAACGCGGTGGAAGGCGCTGGCGCTCGTGGTCTTACCCCGTGAGCAAACGATCTGTAGGTCCGAATCGGCCAGGCTTGTGGCACGCCTTTCGTAGGGCGATGCTCTCCGAGGCTAAGGGGACACACCCGCGACAATCCTCACCTTGGCCTGGGTGCCGCTGGACTCGCCGACGAGCGCGTCCAAACCGTCCCGGGGCGATCGGCGACGAAGAGGGATGGTACGAGGAGAAACACCGGCCGGCGCCCCTCGGAGGTCTGGCGACTGCCACTTCGCGACCCGGCAACGCAGAGCGAGGACTGCGACCTCGTGAGCTGATTGGCTGGCTGGGTTAGAAACCTGAGGATGCTCCCACCGTCGATGCCCGACAGGGCCCGGTGCAGGACACCTGGTGGCCGAACTCGGCGCGTTGTGCGCCGGGAACCCCGGCCACGCTTCTACCCAAAGGAGGGAAACCATGAAGAAAGGCGCGATCGGAAGTTACACGAGGCACGTGGCCCTGTTGCTGGGGCTCTTCGCCGCCGGGCAGTGCGCCTGGGCGAATCAGCGAAACGAGGTCGTCGTGCTCGGCGACAGCCTCTCGGACACCGGGAACCTGTATGCCCTCACCGGCTCGTTCCCACCGAGCCCGCCCTACGCGGAGCGGTTCTCAAACGGCCCGGTGTGGGTTGAGTACCTCGCTAAGCAACTCCACGTTCCTCTCGACAGCCGCGCCTACGGCGGCGCCCTCACCGGCCCGGTCGCCGTGCTCGGGAGCACGTTCTCGAACTTCGACAACATCCAGTACCCGGGCGTTTTCCCTCCCCTGCCAGGGATCCAAGAGGAAGTGGACGCGCTCCTCGCTGACCACCCCAGAGGCCTCAACCCCGCCGCGCTCTATGTCGTGTGGGCCGGGGGCAACGAGGTCTTTTTGGGGCTCCAGCTAGGGCCGGCCGAGCTCGCCCAACTCCTCCAGGACGCGGTTCAGAACTTGGCCGGAACCGTCTGCCGCCTCGGGCTCGCTGGGGCGCGCCACTTCGCCGTGGGGAACCTGCCCGACCTCGGTTTGACGCCCCTCGGCTGGAGCCTCGGGCCCCAGGGGGCCGGAATGCTCTCCGTCGTGTCGGCCCAGTTCAACGCGGGGCTCGCACAGGCAGTCGGCGCGCTCCCGGACGCGTGCGCGGACACCGTCGTCATGCTCGACGCGTTCCAGTACACGCACGACATCACGGCGCGCCCCAAGGCCTTTGGGTTTGCGAACGTCGCGGAGCCGTGCGTCGTCAAGACGGCCGGGGGCTTCGACTTCAACGAGGATTGCATGGCGGACCCGGAGAGCTTCCTCTTCTGGGACGAGGTGCACCCGACCACGGCCGGACATGCTGTGTTCGCCGATCTCTTCCGTAACGCCTTCTGCGGATCCGGAGGCCTTCGTTCGGAGGTGAAAGGGCGGCCCGCCACCAAACCGCCGCCGGAGTGGCGAAACGCGTGCTACGGGCTCCGGCGCGGTGGCGACGACGAACGCAACGAGGGCCCCGAAGAGGGTCACCACGAGGGCCCGAAGGCACGCCGGTGAGGAACACCTCGGGGGGGCGAGGGCGCTGCGCACGCCCTCGTGGGCTCTCGCAAAGGAAGCGCCGCAAACGGTGATGAGGAGAGGGCCGCGCCGGCCGG
>JACRCS010000869.1 GCA_016218905.1 Deltaproteobacteria bacterium | reverse complement strand
GGCGGGAGGCGGCCACGGTGGCCACGTCCTCCTCGTAGTCGTGCGTGGAGCAGATCTCGGGGAAGAAGCTCCGGGCCGTCTCCAGGTTGTGGTGGTAGCCGCGAAGCCCTGCGGCCTGGAGCCGTTGGAGCACCCCCTCGGAGACGATGCCGAGGCTCGCGCAGGGGCTCACGCGCCCCTCGGCCGCGATGCGGGCGACCGCCTCGCAAATCCGGTCCAGCTCCGGCCCCTCGCCGACGCCGGTGCCGCTCGTGACGATGCCGAAGCGGTTGGCGCAAAGGCCCGCGCCCTCCCGGGCCGCCGAGACGAGATCCCCGGCGTCCCGAAGATCGTAGACCGGGGCGTCGGTCGCGTGGTGGGCCGACTGGGCGCAGAAGGCGCAGTCCTCGGGACACCGCCCGCTCTTCGCGTTGACGATGCCGCACAGCTCGGCCTCCCAGCCTTTGAACCGGCGGGCGACCCGGTGGGCCGAGGGAAGGAGGTCGTAGATCGTTCCCCCCTCGAGTTCCATGAGGCCGAGCGCCTCGTCCTCCTCCACCCTTCCCCCGGCGAGAACCCTCTCCTCCAGCGACTCGATCCAGCGGCGCACGGCTCCTCCTCTCCCCTGCGGTCGGCGTGACGCCGCATCGTCGCAGAAGGAACCGACGACTGTCAACCTGCATGTCTGCTCTGGTTTACGATAGTCCAAAAACCGGGTCCCAGGCGGCGGGCGGCCCGCCCGTTCCCTTGGTCCCTTCCCCCCTTTCCGAGCCGCGGCGGCCGGCAGCCTTCGCCGACGACCCCCAGTGCTTCCTGTAGCAGAAGGCGGAAACACCCCGGGAGAAACTCACCCTCCCGCTGCACGGCAAGAGAAGAGGGGCCGCCCGAAGGCGGCCCCTCTTTGCGTTCTCGCAGATCCCGTCACGGCGCCGCGATGGGCACCGGGCAGGTCTCCGACCCGCCGACGCAGTACGGCCGCATCATCTCGTTGCACCCGCATCCGCGCACCCGCGGCCGACGCCTCTCCCTGGAGTCGAACGGATAGAAGAACTATCCGAGCCGGCACCTTCCCGCACTTTGCACGGGTGGTATCGTCGACTCCGCTTGCCGCATCCCGAAACGGGAGCGCCCGCTCGGGCCCCAAGAGAACCGGCGTTATTCATGGCGGAGAGGAGACAGCAGATGAGACGGCACATGGGACTCCTAGGTCTGGTCACGATCATGCTGGCAGCCGGCTCGGTCGGATGCGGAGGAGGAGGAGGAGGGAATATAGCGCCCGTGGCCAGGGCGGGCAGCGACCAGACCGTGCTGGTGAGCTCGGCGGTGACGCTCGACGGAAGCGCGAGCAGCGACGCTGACGGCGACCCGATCACCTTTCAGTGGTCCTTCGTTTCAAAGCCCGGAGGCAGCGCGGCCACCCTTTCGGGCGCAACGGCCGAGAAGCCGACCATGACGCCGGACGTGGCTGGTTCCTATGTGATTCAGCTCGTGGTGAACGACGGCACCATCGACAGCGCGGCCGACCAGGTGACCGTGACGGCCACGGCAGAGGCGCTGCCTGCCCCCGGCGAGGGCATCGCCGCCCTGGCGGCCGTCCAGACGATCTTCAACCGGAGCTGCGCCGTCGCGGGCTGTCACGTCCCGGGAGGGTCGGCTCCCATGTCCCTCCAGACGGCCGACTCCTACAAGAGCCTCTTCGGCCAGCCGGCGTTCACGGCCGCCGGCACGCGGGTCATCCCCCTGGACGGGGCGGACAGCGTTCTCTACAAGAAGGTGAGCGGAACCAGCGCGGGGGCCCGGATGCCCCTCGGTCAGGCCCCGCTGAGCACCGCCGACCAGGAGCTCATCAAGAAGTGATCGACCAGGGGGCCTCCCGGGCCGGACGGCTCGGAGCCGTGCTGAGAGGCGAGCAGGTCGAGCCCGCCAAGGTCACGACGTCGGCCAGAGGCACGGGTACCGTAACGCTCGACGCGGACCAGACCGAGATCGGGTTCACCCTAACCCTCTCGCCGCTTCCCAACCCCGTCGGCACGGTGACGACCTTCGCCCAAGCGGTGGACGCACTCCTGCGCGGCAAGACCTACTTCCAGGTCCACACCCAGGACAATCCGGGGGGCGAGGTCCGCGGGCAGATCGGCCCCGCCAGCCTCTCGGCCACGCTGAGTGGAGCCAACGAGGTTCCTCCGGTCACGACGTCGGGCACCGGCTCGGGCAGCTTCACCGTGAACAGCGATCAGGACGCACTGGCCTTCTCGGTGACGTTCACGGGTCTGGGCAGCGCGACCACCGGGTCCCACATTCACAAGGGCAACCCCGGCGAGAACGGCCCGGTCATCTTCCCCCTGGCGTCCGGAAGCTTCGCGAGCCCCATTACCGGGCTGCTCACCTCGGCGAACGCCAATCCCGGCACGGACGACCAGTTCCTGGAGGACGTGGACGACATCCTGAGTGGTGAGACCTACGTCAACGTGCACACCGTGAACAACGGGGATGGGGAGATCCGCGGTCAGATCCAGCCGTGACGGTCTCTCGGAGCACGATCGCGGGGCACGGAGCACCGAACGATCTCGTTGGAGGAGGCCGACTGCGCGGACTTCCACCGCAGCCTCGAAGCGGTTGTGGTTTGGAGCGGAGTCCAGATTTTGGCTGGGCTCTGCTTCCCTAGTACTTCCATGGGTTGCTGCGCAGCGGCCCCTGCGCCGGACTCAGCCCCGGGAGCGGTAGCCCACGCCGTGGACGGTGAGGATCACGGTGGGCGAGGAGGGGTCGGGCTCGACCTTCTTTCGTAGCTGCGCGATGTGCTGGTCCAGGGTGCGAGTGGTGCCCTCGTAGTCGATGCCCCAGGCGGCATTCAGGAGATCGTCACGGCTCAGGGCCTCTCCGGGGCGGGCGTAGAAGAGCTCCAGGAGCTTCAGCTCCCGTGGAGTGAGCGGGAAGACCTCCTCGCCCCGGCGGCCCTCCAGGCGGCGGCGATCCACCTCGACGGGGCCGACGCGGAAGCGATCGGGCACCGGGGAATCGGCGGCGGTCCGCCCGCCTGCCCGGGACCGCCGCAGGGCGGACCGGACCCGGGCCAGGAGCTCGCGCACGCCGAACGGCTTGGTGACGTAGTCGTCGGCGCCGAGCTCGAGTCCGACCACCTTGTCGACCTCCTCGCCCTTGGCGGTGAGCATGAGGATGGCGACCCGAGCATCGCGTCGGCGGATCTCGCGGCATACGTCGTACCCGTTGCGTTCGGGCATCATGATGTCGAGCAGGATCAGATCGGGCGCCTCCCGCTCGTGGCGGCGCAAAGCCGCGGCGCCGTCGGCCACGGCAAGCACCTCGTACCCCTCGCTCTCCAGGGCGTACACGAGCCCCTGGCGGATGTGGGCATCGTCCTCGGCCACGAGGATCCGTGGGGTTCTCATCCGGCCTCTCCCTCCTCGCACGGCAAGGTGATCTCGAACGATGCGCCTCCGCCCTTCCTAGGCCGGTAGGCGAGGTCGCCCCCCAGGTCGCGCAGGAGCTGGCGCGCGATGGCGAGGCCGAGTCCGCTTCCCGGCTGGCGCGCGGCGAGCGAGTCGTCCACCCGGTGGAACTTCTCGAAGATGCGCGTGCGGTGGGACGGCGGAACCCCGGGTCCCCGGTCCAGGAACCGCACGCGGCACCCAGGGCCGTCCCGGCCGGCCTCCACCGTGAGCTCTCCCCCCGCGCCGGCGTATTTGACGGCGTTGTCCAACAGGTTCAGCACCGCCTGCTCCAAGGCATCGCGGTCCGCCCGGACCCGCAGCGGCACCTCCGGCATCCGCACGTCGAGGCGCACACCGGCCTCCTGGAGCCTTCCTGCCTGGGCATCGAGCACAGCTCGGACCGCGCCGCGCAGGTCGAAGGTTTCGCGAGAGTATGTCTTGCGCCCCTGCTCGAGGCGGCTGAAGTCGAGCACGTTGTTCACGAGGCGGGTCAGGCGCTGGCTCTCGGCCACGATCACGTCGAGGTAGCGGCGTCGCTTGCCCTAGTCCGGGATCCTCCCCTCGGCCAAGAGCTCTGCGTACATGCGGATGGTCGTCAGGGGGGTCTTGAGCTCGTGGGACACGTTGGAGACGAAGGTCGTCTTGCGCGCGGCGTCTCTCCCGCTCCGGACCGCCTGCCAGAGGAGCAGGGAACCGCCGAGCAGGATGGCGGCCACGAAGCACCCGACGAGGAGGCTCGACAGCAGGAGGAAGCTCTGCCTCCCGGGCCTCGTCGCTCCGGCCACCCCGTAGACGGCCACCTCCCAGTGGGGCAGGCTCGGTCCGATGGGGGCCGACGCCAGCCGCAGGGTGCGGGGCCCCACGGCCACCGAGCCGGTTTGGTGGAACACCGTGCCGTTGCCGTCGATCAGGGCGTAGACCTCGCCGGCCGCCGCGGGGCGCGGGAGGCTCCCGGTGAGGCGGGCCAGCAGGGCGACCGTCTCGACTTCCACCCCGTACCTCCGGCCCCCCGGGGCCGGCTCGATCCAGCCGAGGAGGTGCAGCTGGTCCTCCCAGTGCCAGGGGAGCCATCCTCCCCGGGCCGCGCCCTCTTCCGGCGCCGGCGCAGCGCTCCGAGCCGCCGTCGCCAGCTCCCGAAGGCCGGTGGCGCGAAGCGAGGTATCGACGCCATCGGGCGGCGGCGGGCCCCAGCCGGCGTGCCCGTGGAACAGGCTCTCGTACCGCCGGAGGAAGGAAGCCTCCTCGTCGTCGGCCGGCTGGCCGGGTCGCGGGAGGACGAGCCCGGCGGCCGGGTCCCAGGCGAAGACGTTTCGGATGAGCGGATTTCCGGCCCTCCAGGCCTCCAGGGCGTCGAACAGCCCCGCCGCCGGCAGGCCCCGGAGACCCCGGAGGAGGCCCTTCTGGAGCACCGAGACGCTCAGGTCGATGGCCTGGGCCGCGGCCTGGGCCCGCTCCGAGGCGGCGGCCGCCGACGCCCCGGCCAAACGCTCCTCCTCGTGGGAGAGGAGCCGCAGAGCCAGGGCGCCGATGAGCACCGCCGGGATCAGGAGCAGGAGCCACGCTGCCAGGACGAGCCGGAACCGCCTCATCGACCCTCCCCCGGCCGTCGCGGGTCAGGCAGACGGCTTCGTTTTCCCGACGCGGGGAGCACGGAACCGCCTGCGCCGCTCTCCTGGGATGCCCCGCGGCCCCACCTGTTGTGTCTACCTGCGCTGGCTGCGGACCTTGTAGCTGTCAGAGCGGATCTCCTTCTTGCGAAGATTGTCCACCTGCTGGGACTCGAACGCGCCCGCGTCCTTGTCGAGCTCGGCCGCCTGACCCGACAGGTCCTGGAAGCCCAGCTCCGCATTCTTCTCTTGGAGCGCCTCGCTCGCCCGGCGGAGCTCCTGGGCGGCCTCCCTGCTCTTCCCGGCATTGTAGAGGTCCAGGGCCTGATCGCGAGCCCCTGCCATCTCGTTGTCCACCACCGACTGCTGCACGGTCCGGTTGGCCGAGCGGCGCACGTCCTCGGCCCGCGTCGAGAACCGCGCCCTGGCGCTCGCCGAGGAGGTCTCGGCCCGCTGGCTGAGCGCGTTCTCGTAGGAGCAGCGGGCCACGGCCAGGTCGAGGGCGGCGTCGGGGCGGCCGGCCGGCACCTCCACCTCGACCAGCACGTACTTGCCCTGACCCCCGTAAAGCTGGTTCAGGTGGACCTCGACCCGGTCGCCCGAGATGCGGCCCTCGCGGCCGATGATGCGCACGGGGCGGACCCCCCGGGCGCACTCGATCTCCACCACCACCCCCCGAGCCACGACGCTCAGAAGATCGCCGAGCTCCTGGGCGAAGATGCGGGGGAGGTCGCGGCTCGACTCCACGAAGTAGTGATACCCGTCGCTCTTCTCGGCGAGGCGGGTCATCAGGTCTTCGTTGAAGTCGGTGCCCACGCCCACCGTCGAGACCGAGATCCCTTCCTTGCGAAGGGCCGCGCCCAACCTCCCCAGGTCCGACGGCGAGCTCGGTCCCACGTTGGCCAGGCCGTCGGAGAGCAGGATCACCCGGTTCACGTAGGGCCGATGGGCGTTCTTCCGAACCTCGGCGGCCCCCTGGCTCACCCCGCCGAAGAGCGCGGTGTTGCCCCGGGACCCGACGGACCGGATCTGGCCCTCGATCCACTCGGTCCGGCCGGCGCTCTGGGCCGGCACCACGGTATCCACCTCGTGGTCGTAGGCCACCAGCGAGAATAGGTCCCGGGGCCCCAGCCGGCGCAGGGCCTCGATGGCCGCCTCACGCGCCTTCTCGATCTTGTCCCCGGCCATGGAGCCCGACCGGTCGAGCACCACGGCCAGGTTGATGGGGGGCCGCTCGCCGGCACGGGGGGCGGGGGGCGCGTCGAGGGAGACCTTGATGACCACCCGCTGCGAGGGGCCGGCGTAGAGGACCTCCCGGTCCAGGGCCACCCCGCACCGCACCAGCGGGGGCGAGGCGGCCGCGGTACGCCCCGTCAGGGCGGCCAGGACGAGTAGTAAAGATGCAGCGGTGCGAGTCGGTCTCATGGGGCGCTCCTTTCGGCGATCTGCGGGGCCGAACCGGGCTCGGCCCATCCCTCGTTCGCCTGGGGGCAGTAGACCACGGGCGCCGCCACGGATCGTCACAAGTCCGCAAAAGGAGTGTAAAAGAACTGTCACAGCCCGTTACGTTCAGGCGTCCGGTCGCCCGCGGGGCAGTAACCGAGAGGACGCCGGATCATCGCTAACTCGTCCAGCGGCTCTCGGTTGTCAGGACCTGCGAGGCGACCTGACGGGGTGCGGTCGGGCGTCCGAGGGTACCGGGCTCCGGGCTTGCGGTCCGCCGGCCCGTCACTATCCTCCCCGCACGGAGGGGCCGCGGTGCGGCCCCAGCGTTCGGA
This sequence comes from Deltaproteobacteria bacterium, assembly GCA_016218905.1. The sequence continues at coordinate 1,564 of JACRCS010000869.1, read as the reverse complement.
CGTGGAGGGACACACGGGGCCTCGGGAGCGGAAGGCTCCTGCGGGCGATCGTCTTGGGCGGGCTCCTTCTCGGCTGCTCCCCTCCGGTGGCGCGGCGGGAGGAGACCGCCGACGCAGCCGCGGCGTGCCGGCGCGTGCTCCAGGAGGTCGACGCCCAGGTCCTCCGAGCAGGCGTGCGGGACGCAGCGGATGGTGGCTGCTCTTCTCCATGGGCATCCCCCAGGCGGGGTCCCTGCGCCAGCGGGGCCACCACGCCATCGATTTCTTCCGGCGTCGCCACTTCGACGACCCGCAACTCTTCAATCAGGCATTCCTCCGCCCATGAGCCGAACGCGGATGTCGCCGTTTCGCGCACGTCACTCCTCCTGGCGGCCTGCATCTCCGCTCGAGCACGGATTGCCCGTGCGCATCGAGCGGTACTCGGCCGGCGGCGAGCTCCTGGAGCTCAGCCGGATCTCGCGCTACGCGCTCGACCCGGACCCGCCCGACTCCCTGTTCCAGCCCCGAGGCCTCTGCCGCCGCCGGAGGCAGCAACAGGGGACGCCCACGGACAGGTCGTGTCCGTTTGCAGTCGACCCGGCGTGCCCAGCCACGAGTGGGTGAGAGTGGCACAGCATTCCATCGACGCTCTTGACACGGGGTGGAACTGTGCCAGGGTTACGCACGTGATCGGGCGTCGCCGCTTCCCCTTCTCGCGGAAAGGAAGATCCCATGCGTCTGTACCTCGTTCAGACCGGAGAAGCGCTTCCGATGGAAAAGGCGGACTTCGACCGCCCCCTCAGCGACAAGGGGCGCCTGCATGTGGAGAAGCTGACCTCCCTGCTCTCCAGGACGAACCTACAACCGAAGAAGGTCATCCACAGCGGGAATACGCGCGCCCAGCAGACCCTGGAGATCCTCCGCTGGGCGGCTACTCCTGAACGCCGGCTCGTCGAGGCCCGCTCGGGACTCAACCCGAATGACCCCGTGGAGCCCTGGGTCCAGGAGATCGCGCAATGGACGGAAGACGCGGTGATCGTGGGGCACCAGCCCTTCCTCGGCAAGCTGGCGTCGCGTCTGGTCGCAGGGGCCGAGGATGCGCAGGTGGTGCTCTTCGTGCCGACCACGGCGGTGTGCCTGGAGAAGGACGCGAGCGGGTGGAGCGTCGCATGGATGATTCCACCCGAATTGAGCTCTGTGTTGAACCGCTATTAGCGTTGATCCTTCGTGCCTTGCCGGTCGAGCCATGGGGCATCCCCTGTGCGCTCCCTCCTTTTCCGTGGTCTGCCGGGCGGCGGCGTGGTATGCCGTGGGGCCTTGCAGGCGCGGATGGTGCCGGCGGCCCCAGGAGGGTGCAGGTGCGAAGAGCCACAGGCGAGAAGAAGCCCGGGACGGTCCTCGCGGAGGTGCCGGCCCTGGACGGGGTGGTCGAAGTGACGGCCGCCTGGGTGCAGGACAAGCACGAGCGCTTCCCCCACGCCGACGTGCTCGCCGTGGTGGAGGCCTACCGGGCGCGGTGCGCGGCCGATCCTGCGGAGCGCGTGACCGTGTGGGGCATGGAGCGCCAGCTCACCCGGCTCATCCG
>JACRCS010000853.1 GCA_016218905.1 Deltaproteobacteria bacterium | reverse complement strand
TCCCGCCGGGACGCGCTTTGCTCTAAGATTCGACCGCGATCCGGCCCGGTCAGACGCGAGGAGGGACCCGATGTCCCAGGGGAAAAGGACGATCCTGATCGTGGACGACGAGGAGGACGTCCTCGACCTGCTTCAGCTCGTCTTCGAGACGAGCGGGTTTGAGGTGAGACGTGCCTCGACGGGGAAGTCCGCGGTCTCGAGCGCCTATGAGCAGCCGCCCGACGTCGTCCTCCTCGACGTGATGATGCCCGAGATGGACGGTTGGCAGGTCCTTCGTACCCTGAAGGGGGACGAGCGGACGAGGCACGTTCCGGTCGTCATGCTCTCCGCCCGCGCCGAGCGACGCGACAAGATGATCGGCTTGCAGGAAGGGGCGGAGGGGTATATCGCCAAGCCCTTCTCCCCCGCCGAGGTCGTTCGCGAGGTCCAGAGCTTTCTCGAGCGGGGACCGTGAACGTCCGGGGGCCGGCCTCCGGAGAGCTCTTCGATGCCGCGTCGATGCGCGCGGAGTGGTTGCAGACCCGAGCCCGCCTCCACGACCTCGCGACGGGCCTCCCCACGCTCCCGGCCGTCGTCGACGACGTTCGCCGCCAGCTCGAGGACCACGGCTCCATCGCCCTGCTCGCCTTCGCACTCGCGACCGAGCGGCAGGTCGAGGAGACGTGGGGCTGGCAGTTCTACGACGAGCTGATACGGGACTTCGTCGCCGGCCTGCGGGGCCAGGCGGCGCTGGGCAACCTCCCGACGGGGCTCTTCTGCGTCCCTGCCGTGCGGAGCGACGAGGTCCTCTGCTTCGTGCCGACGAAGGCCCGGAACGGCTCGGACGTCGCGCCGAACGAGTGGCTCACCGCCCTCGCCGCGCGGATGGACGGCTTCGTCGCCTCCTTTCTCGCCGATCGCCTCACCTCGGTCGACAAGTACTCCTCCCACGTCGGCCAGTCGCTCATCCTCTTCGACCCTAAAGTGCGCGTCGAGCGGGCCGTCTACCGCGGCCTGACCGAGGCCCGCGGCGAGGTCTTTCGCCGGACGGCGAACGCGGAAGAACGCGGGACCGAGATCCTGCGGGGAATCCTCGCCGAGCGACGCATCGTGTCGCTCTTCCAGCCGATTCACGACCTCGTCGAGGAGAACGTCACAGGCATCGAGGCGCTCTCCCGCGGCCCGATCGGAAGCGGTCTCGAAGACGCCGAGCGCCTTTTTTCCCTCGCCGAGAAGGCCGGGCTCGTCATTCCCCTCGAGCGCCTCTGCCGCCGGCGTTCGCTCGAAGAGGCGTCCCGAGCGGGCTGGGGACGGCTCATCTTCCTCAATATGTCCCCCGCGGCGGCCCAGGACGCCGACTTCCTCGACGGACGTCTCGTGAGGGAGGTCCTGGACCTCTACCTCGACCCGCGGCAGATCGTCATCGAGGTGACCGAGCGAACCTACGCGGAGAACCAGGTGCTGTTCGCCAGCGTCCTCGGCGAGCTACGCAAGGAAGGATTCCGCGTCGCCGTCGACGACCTCGGTTCGGGGTATTCGAACCTCTCCGCCCTCGCCGACATCCGGCCGGAGTTCCTCAAGTTCGACCACCTCTTCACGAAGGACATCCACCGCAACCGGATCAAGCAGGACCTCCTGGGCGCCATTCTCTCCTTCGCGATGAAGATGGACACCCAGGTCATCGCCGAGGGAATCGAGTCGATCGACGAGCTCGAGGCTCTTCGCCGCCTCGGGGTCCCTCTCGGCCAGGGTTTCTACCTTGGCCGGCCCGGCCCGATAGAGACCCTCGCCGCCTGATCGCGGTCCGTCCGTAGAATCGATCCGTGACCGAAGCGCGAGACGACGCATCCGCTTCCGGCGAAACCGAGGTCGCTCGCCTCCGCACCGAGGTGGAGGAGCTGCGAAAGCTCAAGGCCATCGACGGTCTCCTCACGACCCTGACCGACGTACTCGACGTCCGAAAGGTCTTCGACAGGGTCTCCGAGATCGCGAGGCCGGTCCTTCCCCACGACGCCCTCGTCCTGGGACGAGTCACGCCCGACCGGCTGAGCATCCGGATCTGGGCGCATTCCACCGTTCCGGTCGGATTCCCCGTTCCGGGTATCGTCCCGCTTCCCGACCCGGATCTCCTGAGCCGTGACTGGGACTTCATGCTCCTCGACGACATCACCGCCAGCGAGGAGCTGCGCCGCCGGAATCTGCCTCTCGTGAGGTTCGGCTTCCGCTCCGTCCTGAGGATCCCCCTGAAAGAGGACGGTGTCATCGTCGGGGGGCTCAACTTCCTTTCCTTCCGGCCCGCCGCCTACTCCGAGCGGGACGTCCTCATCGCGCGGCGGATCACGAGCTTCGTCCACCTCGCCCTCTCCCATCACCGTCTTGCGGAGGAGGCGCAGCGCTCCGCCGAGGCGCAGGAAAGGACCCGGCAGCTCGAAAGCCGGGTCGAGGGGCTCGCCGCGGAGCTGACGGCGCGAGGCCGCCCCGCGCGCATCGTCGGCGTCTCGGCGCCCTGGAAAGAAGTCCTGACGCAGGCGACGAGAGTGGCCGCGGCCGAGACGACCGTCCTTCTGACGGGCGAGTCCGGCACCGGCAAAGAGGTCATTGCCCGCTTCCTCCATTCCTCTTCGCGCCGCGCCCGGGGTCCGTTCGTCGCCCTGAATTGCGCCGCACTCCCCGACACGCTGCTCGAATCTGAGCTCTTTGGCTACGACAGGGGGGCGTTCACGGGCGCCCATGCATCCAAGCCGGGACGCATCGAGCTTGCGCAGGGGGGCGTCCTCTTCCTCGACGAGGTCGGCGAGACGAGCCCGTCGGTCCAGGCCAAGCTCCTCCGCGTCCTCCAGGAGCGCGAGTTCCAGAGGCTGGGTGGAACGAGGGCCCTGAAGGCCGACCTACGCGTCGTCGCCGCGACGAACCGCGACCTTCGATCGGCCATGTCGCGTGGCACGTTTCGCGAGGATCTCTTCTACCGGCTCGCCGTGTTCGAGATCCGGATCCCGACCCTGCGCGAGCGCCCGGAAGACATCCTTCCCCTCGCCGGGACGTTCCTCGAGGAGATCGGGGCCGAGCTGGGGCGTCCCGCCGCCGGGATCTCGCGCGACGCGAGGGAAGCGCTCCTGAGCTACGCCTGGCCCGGAAACGTCCGCGAGCTGAGGAACGTCCTCGAGCGGGCGTCGATTCTCTGCGACGGCGGCCTCGTGACCCACGAGCACCTCGTGATGCCGACAGGGCCGGCGACGATCACCGAGGCGGCTGATGATGTGTCCCACCTGTCGCGCTCAGCGGCGACCGTGCTCAGTCCGCCACCTCTCTCGGGCGGGGAGCGTGTGCGGCCGGCCAACCCCTCGTCGTCCCTCGCCGACGTGGAGCGGGCCGCTATCGAAAGGGCGCTCGAGGAGTCCCGGTTCAATAAGAGCCGCGCGGCCCGTGCCCTCGGCGTCACGCGAGGCCAGCTATACGGACGACTCCGACGACTCGGAATCGACACGACAACATGATCCGCTTGGAGCAACATGCTCCGATGCGAGCACACAGGTGGCGCCGGTCCGTTCCGTAGTCCTGATAGCTTCTCTCTTCTAAGGCAATGCCTTCCAGACACTTGAGCACTCCGGACCGGTCGTCGACGGGTTCGGCAGCCGCCTTGCGTCTTAGCAGCTGGAAGGAAGGCCAGATGTCTCAGAAGACTGTGGAACGGATCCTCGGAAAGCTCGCCACCGACGAGGAAATCCGGCAGCGCTTTCGCGCCGCGCCGGGAGAGGCGCTCGCCAATCTCGCCTGCGACGACTCGCTAACTCCGGTCGAGCGGGAAGCCCTCTGCGCGCTCGATGCCGACCTTCTCGACCGCTTTGCCGATGCCCTCGACCCCCGGATCCAGCGCGTCCGGATTCCCCCTGGCGCCGTCGAAGGGAGTGCCACGTGATCGCTCGCGCCCGCATCGTCGTTCTGGCCTCCCTCCTCGGGTCCTCCTTCGTTCACGCCACCTCCCCACCAGCCGAGGTTCCGCTCACGCTCGCCGAGGCGCGTGCTCGGGCCCTCGAGGTGAACCTCGAGCTGCGCGTCGAGCGCGAAAACGCGACGATCGCTGCTTCAGGAGAGACGAGAGCGAACGGAGCCTACGACCCGACGCTCCGCGCCGACGCCCGCTGGCGCGACCGGACCGACCCGGTCAATTCCATTCTCTCGGGGGCCCCCGCCGGCGACCTGGCCCCCAATTCCTCCGGCTACACCGCAAGCCTCGGCCTCGTGCAGCTTCTGCCGACGGGCGGCACCGCCGCGCTGACATCCTCGGCGTCGCGCGAAGAGACCACGAACGTCTTCGCGAGCCTCTCCCCTTCCTGGTACACCTCGATCGGCCTCGAGCTGCGGCAGCCGCTCCTGCGCCACCGCGCGATCGACCCGGCCCGGCAGGGACTGCGCGTCGCGCGCCTCGACCGCACGCGCTCCGAGGCCTCCACGAGGCGCGTGGCGACCGAGACGGTCGCCGCCGTCGAGAGGTCCTTCTGGACCCTCTTCGCCGCTCGCCGTGATGTCGAGGCCCGGCAGTCGGCCGTCGCCCTCGCCGAGCGCCAGAAGACCGACGTCGGGGCCCGTGTCGAGGCCGGCACGCTCTCCGAGGCCGACCTCTCCTCTCCGGTGGCCGAGCTGGAGCGCCGGAAAGGAGAGCTCTACGCTGCGCGCGAGGCGGAGTCCCGCGCGGAGAACGCCCTGAAGTCGCTCCTCCTGGCGGACCCGGCCGACCCTCTCTGGTCGTCGCGGCTTCGCCCGGAGGACGAGGCCGAAGACGGGAACGCCTCCCCGCCCGACCTGGCGACGGCGCTCGCATCCGCTGTGACGCTCCGCCCCGAAGTGGCCGAGGCCGCCACTCGGCTCGCCCGGCTGGACGTCGACGATGAGGCGGCGCGCGACCGGACCCGACCGCAGCTTGACTTCGTGGCGACCTACGCCCGCCGCGGGATGGCCGGAGAGAAGAACCCCGGACTGGCGCCTCCCTTTCCCACAGCCCCGGCCACCATCCCTGACGTCGTCGACGGCGGCTTGGGACGCTCGCTCGGGACGATCCGGGAAGGGCGTTTCCCCGACGCCTCCGTCGGTTTCGCCCTCACGGTCCCGCTCGGCAACCGCGCGGCTCGCGCCGAGGCAACCGCGGCGCGCTCCTCGCGAACCCAGGCCGAGCTCGGCCTCCTCCGCGTCCGCCAGCAGGTCGAGGTCGAGATCCGCAACGCCGCGGTCGCGCTCGACACCTCCCGCCAGCGCCTCGCCGCCGCTCGTGCCGGCCGCTCTGCCGCCGAAGACCAGCTCCGCGCCGAGGAGGAGCGATTCTCCGCCGGTCTGACCACGAGCTATTTCGTCCTGACCCGGCAGAACGACCTCACCCAGGCCCTCCTCGCCGAGACGGGGGCCCTCGCCGACCTTCGGAAAGCACGCGTCG
>JACRCS010000852.1 GCA_016218905.1 Deltaproteobacteria bacterium | reverse complement strand
TGAGGAGCCCGACGAGCTTCCCCTTCTGATCGACGACGGGCAGGGAGCCGATCTTCCGGTCGTGCATGAGAAGAGCCGCCTTCTCGATCGTGTCCTCGGGCGAGACCCTGAACGGTTCCTTCCGCATCACCTCCGCCACGCGGGTCTTCGCGAGCAGGTAGTGGAGCTCGTAGATGTCCAGCGTGGTAGCCCGGCTGGGTGTGAACTCCTTCAGGTCGCGGTCGGAGACGATCCCCGCCAGCTTGTCGCCGTCCATCACCGGGAGGTGCCGAATCCCTCGATCCTTCATGAGGAGGACCGCTTCGGTGACCGGTTCGCTCACCTGGATCGTCAGGGGATCAGGGGTCATCCATTTTCCGACGAGCATTTCCACCCTCCGTTCTGCACGTTCACGCCGGGGGCTCGCTGTGTTCCGCTCACTCCTCCTGGAATACCACCTCCCTCTTCTTGCGCACTGCCGGCGCGAGCACCACCACCAGCGCTGCGAGCGCGAGGGCGAGCATCGTTGCGCTGATCGGACGCTTCAGGAAGATCGTGGGATCGCCGCGGGAAATCAGGAGGGCGCGTCGCAGATACTCCTCCGTCAGCGGTCCGAGGATGAAGCCGAGCAGAAGCGGCGCAGGTTCGCAGTCGAGTTTGGAGAAGATATAGCCGAGGAATCCGAATAAAGCCATCAGGTAGATGTCGAATTCCCGATTGTTGAGGCTGAAGACGCCGATCGCGCAGAAGACCAGGATCGCCGGATAGAGGACGTGATAAGGGACCATTACGATCCGGGCCCACAAGCCGATCATCGGCAGGTTGAGCACGACGAGAAAGAAGTTGCCGATCCACATCGAGACGATGATGCCCCAGAAGAGGGTCGGCTGCTCCGTCATGACGGAGGGCCCGGGCACGATCCCCTGGAGGATCATTGCTCCCATCATGAGCGCCATGATGGGATTGGAGGGGATGCCGAGGGTGAGCATCGGGATGAAGGAGGTTTGAGCCCCGGCGTTGTTCGCTGACTCCGGCGCCGCCACGCCCTCGATCGCGCCCTTGCCGAATTGTGCGGAGTTCTTGGAGACCTTCTTCTCCAAGGAGTAGGCGGCGAAGGAGCCCATGATCGAACCGCTGCCCGGCAGGATGCCCATTGCGGAGCCGATGGCGGTACCCCGCAGGATCGGAGGGATGATGCGCTTCCAGTCCGCCCAGGTGGGCCAAAGTCCCGTAACCTCCTTGACGAGCATCGAGCGCGCCTCCTCGTGCTCGAGGTTGCGGATGATCTCACCAAGGCCGAACATCCCCATTGCCACCACGACGAAGCTGACGCCGTCTGCGAGTTGGGGCAGATCGAAGGTGTAACGCGCCGCGCCGGAGTTGACGTCGGTGCCGACGAGTCCCAGGAGCAGTCCCAGCACCACCATTCCGAAGGCGTGCAGGAGCGAGCCGTGCGCGAGAACAACGGACGCCACGAGCCCGAGGACCATGAGGGAGAAGTACTCTGCCGGTCCGAACTTCAGTGCGACCTCGGCGAGCGGCGGCGCGAAGAGAGCCAGGAGACACGTCGCGACCGTCCCGGCAAAGAAAGAGCCGATGGCCGAGGTGGCGAGGGCCTTCCCCGCGTTGCCCTGCTTGGCCATCTCGTAACCGTCGAGGGCCGTGACGACGGACGCCGCCTCACCGGGCAGGTTCACGAGAATGGCCGTCGTCGAGCCGCCGTATTGCGAGCCGTAGTAGATGCCGGCGAGCATGATCAGCGCCGCCACGGGGGGAAGCGTGAACGTTACCGGCAAGAGCATCGCGATCGTGGCGGTAGGGCCGAGGCCCGGAAGGACGCCGATGAGCGTCCCGAGGAAGACGCCGACGAAGCAGTAGAAGAGGTTGGCCCAGGTGCAAGCCGCGCTGAAGCCGATGCCGAGATTGCTGATGAGCTCCACCGGATCTCTCCTTCTTTCTCTATCCGCCCAACAGCGATCCCAAGATGGGGAGGGGGATACCGAGTCCCTTGACGAACACCAGGCCGCAGAAGATCGTCATCCCGACGGCGACGGCCAGCGCACTTCTCCAGGTAAACTTCGAGCTCGCGTAGGCACTGACGAGGACCAGGACCGGAAGCGCCACGACAAGGCCCGTCCGACGGACGATCGCTCCCGCGACCACGGTCGGTAGGAGGACGAGCAGGAGCCCCTTGAAGGCGAACGCCCCCACGCCCTCGCCCGGGCGGACGAAGGACCGGACGAGGGACGCCGCGCCGAGCAGGGCCAGGACCCCGCCCAGGAGCGTGGGAAAGTACGCAGGTCCCATGCGGAGGACCGTCCCCATGGGATAGTTCCGCGCGATGACGATCGCGCCCGCACCGACCGCGACGTAGATCGCACCGGCCCAAAAATCCTTGGGATTTCGTACGACGGAGCTCAAGAGAGAACCTCCTCAAGCCGGCAGTGAGGAAGAGGGAAGGCCGCTCGCCGGCCTCCCCCGGTGAGCCTACCTAGTCTGCGTACACGCCCGCCTTCTTGAGGATCGGGCCCCACTTGTCGATCTCGGCCTTCAGGTGCGCCCGGTGCGCCTCGGGGGTGACGCGGCTGTCCGGCTCGGGTTCGGTCCCAAGCTCCGCGAAGCGCTGTTTCACCGTGGGGTCGTGAAGGGCCGTCTTGAGCGCCTTGTTCAGCTTCTCGATCACCGGCTTGGGCGTCCCCTTGGGCGCGTAGAGCCCGTGCCAGATCCCCACCTCGAAGTTGGGCAGGCCCGCCTCGGAAGCGGTTGGAATGTCGGGGAGCGAAGCGATGCGCTTCTTCGTGGTGACCGCGTAGACTTTGATCTTGCCCCCCTTGATCTGGCTCGTCGTGTTCGTCGTCTGGTCGCACATGAAATCCACCTGGCCGCCCAGAAGATCATTCATCGCCGGGCCCGTCCCCTTGTACGGAACGGTCGTGAGGTCGGTCTGGATGGCGCTCATGAAGAGCGTCCCGCACAAGTGCGAGGCTGCCCCCAGGCCGGCGTTCGCGAGCGTCACCTTGTCCTTGTTCTTCTTCACGTACTCGATGAGCTCGCGCAGGTCCTTGGCCGGGAGATCCTTGCGCGCCACCAGGGTCATCGGAACGTCGGTGACTAGGCCGATGGTCTCGAAGTCGTTGACCGGGTCGTAGGGAAGCTTCCGATACAGCGCCGGGGAGGTCGCCTGTCCGATGTGGTGCAGGAAGATCGTGTACCCGTCCGGATCCGAGCGCGCCACTCGCCCGGCGCCCACGGTACCACCCGCTCCCGCGACGTTCTCGACGACGACCTGCTGCTTCAGGAAAGCGCCCATGGACTGCGCGATCAGGCGCGCCACGGTGTCCGTGGGGCCGCCGGCCGAGAAGGGGACGATCAGGGTAATGGGCTTGGTGGGGTACTCGGCGGCCTGGGCCAGGGCCCCGACTACCAGGGTTGCGGCTACACAGGACCAGCGAATCCAGTTTCCTCTCATTCCTTCTCTCCTCTCGTCTGTCGCTGCTGGCGGCGCGCCGCCGCGTCCACCGGGCCGACCGGAAGTCTTCAGCGCCCAGCGAGGCGACCCCATGCAAGCGACGTGCCAGAAAGAGAAACCCATAGGAGAAGGGCGAAGAGCCGGAGAGAGAGGCCGGAAGAGGCCACGGCAGGCCAGTTAGGCGGCCGGATTCGGCCGTTCCACAGGGGTGGACCCGTCCGAAAGGAAGACCCGAAGTTCGGAGCCCCGGTCGACTTCGGAGTCGATCTCGATCTGTCCCCCGTGGTCGAGGATAATCGTTTGGGCGATGGAGAGCCCGAGGCCCGATCCGCCGGGACGCAGCGTGTAGAAAGGCTCAAAGATCTTCTCCCGTTCGGACTCCGGGATTCCATGCCCGGTGTCGGAGACCCGAACCAGAGCGCCCCCGGGAACCGGTCCGGCCGAGACCCGCAGGACCCCGCCTTCCGGCATGGCCTGGAGCGCGTTCAGGTAGAAGTTGAGGAGGGCCTGTTTGAGCTTTCCGGCTTCGGCCGGGACGACAGGCGTGTCCGGCGAGACCTCCACTTCGACCCGCGTGCCCTGGCTGCGGGCGGACTTCTGAATCAGAAACAGGCTCTCCTCGACCAGGTGAGCCAAGCTTACGGGCTTCTTCTCCTTCTCGAGGCTCCCCACCTGCGCGTAATCGAGGAGGTTCTGAACGATGCCCTCGAGCCGCTCGATCTCCTGGAGCGCGCGCGCCACGAGCATCCGGTCGGCGCCGGAGTCGAGGCGGTCGTGTAGGTCGTCGAGGAGGAGCGACATGCCCGTGAGCGGGTTTCGGATCTCGTGGGCCACGCCTGCGGCCAAGCGGCCGAGGGAGGCCAGCCGGTCCACCCGCTCCAGCGCCCGCCGCAAGGTCTTCTCGGCGGTCACGTCCCTGAACTGGAGGATGAGGCCCGGCCCCTCGTCCCTCTCGAACCGGCTCGGAACCCAGGCGAAGGTCCGGCGGCCCTCGGGCGTCGAGAGCTCGAACTCGCCCGGAGCGAGCTCGTCGGCCGCCATCAGCTGCTCGGTCCACGCGCAAAGGGCCGGATCCACGTTCGCTTCCGAGAGTTTCCGCCCGCTCGCGTCCCCGGTGCCGAGCGCGGTCTGCGCGTATGGATTGATGGTCAGCACTCGCCCCGACGCGTCCAGAGTCATGAGGCCCGAGCTGATGGAAGCAATCACCGCTTCCACGAAACTGCGCTCCCGGTTAGCGGCTTCGAAGAGCCTCGCGCGCTCGATGGCCCGGGCGGCCTGGCCGGCGACGATCTGGAGGGCACCGGCCAGGTTGTCAGGCATGGCCTGCTCGGGAGACGCAAAGCCGGCGCCGAGTGCCCCCACTACCCGGTCCCGGATCTTCATGGGAACATAGGCGAAGCCGGTTACCTCCTCCGCGTCGGGATGGGCGACATGGATCGGCCGGCGCTCGAGCACGACGCGGACGAGTGCGGAGGACGCGTCCGAGAGAGGCAGAGGTCGGGCCCTCAGCCGCGCGCTCTCCTCCGCGTCGAAACCTTCGAGGCCGAGACAGCGCAACGCCTTCTCTTCCGGGTCGAGGACGTGAATGAAGGCCCGGTCGAACCCCAACCCCTCCACGCACGTGCGCAGGATGATGCTCAGGACCTCTTCCCGGTCGAAGGTCGTCCCGAGCACCTCGCTGATCGAGTGGATGTGCTTCAGGATTCGAAGCTGCTCCTCGATCCGCGCGGCGTACGCGTGGGCGTCGTCCCGGGAGTACCCCAAATCCCGCAGGGTCCTCGTGAGCCGGGCCTCTTTGTCCTCGAGCAGCTCCGCCATCCGGTTGAAGTCCGCGGCGAGATCGCCCACCTCGTCGCTCGAGCGCACGTCCACCCGCGCGGAGAGCTCGCCTCCCGCGATCCGCCCGGCCATTCTTCGCACGGTGCGGATCGGGCTGGCGATGGTTCGGGAGAGCCCAAACGAGGCCGCCAGGGCGAGCCGTGCGAGCGCCCAGGCGAGGCCGAGCCCCGTCCGCAGCGTTCGATGCGCCCCCTCTTCGATGACGCGCCCCGTGGCTTCGGCTTCCCGGTGGAAGGCGTCGGTCCGGGCGCCGATGGTGACGCCTCCGAAGATGCCGCTCCCCGCGTACTCCCCGTGGCGGAAGCGGATCGGAGCATACGCCATGACCTTGTCGACCCCGGAGACGTTGAAGGTGCGGGTCACGCCCGACCGGCCCGAGCGCACGGCTCGAGCGACCAGCGGGTAGCTCGGGTGGACGAAGCCCGCTGCGTCCAGCCGGAAGGGAATGCGTCCCGAGGCGATGTCCTGCCGGGAGGAGCTCTGCGTGTACGGGAGGAGCCACCGGCCCTCCCGGTCGACTCCGCGGATGTCCCAGAACTTCGGATGGGTGATGATCCACCCCTCGTCATCGAAGAGAAAGGCGTAGTTCCCGGAGAGGTAGGAGGGGAAGATCACACGCTCTCTGCTCAGGGGCAGGACGTGCTGGGTGAACTCCATCAAATGCCGGTGGTCCAGGGCCGCAACCACCGCACCGGCGAACCTGCCCCGGCTCCAGCGGGCGAGCCCGAAGCGGACGTGACCTCGGAACTGCGCGCCGCCCACCGCCTCTTCGACCGTGGCCGCGCCCGCGAGCTGGTCGGTCTTGCTCACGTGCCTTCCCACCACGTGCCCCACGTAAGCCTGGCCGGGCGGGAGGCGCAGGAGTTCCCGGTAGTAGGTCTCCGCTCCGAAACTAGTCCCGCCGGGGCGGGAGACGTCCCTGAGCTCCGGCCGGGGGACCACGCGACTGCCCTCCACGCGGAGGACTTCCCGGCCCGCAGCATCGATCCAGGCGAGCTCGGAGTAGAGCGGCGCCTCGAGCAGCTGGGTCCGAGGGCCCGGGCCGCCGGTCGGGGCCCTGACCCACAGGGTGCCGGTGCGCGCGCGAGAGAAAGCCAGGAGGACGTCCGGGGCGGCGGGGAGCTCGGCGAGGATCCGCACGTCCTGCACCCGCTCTTCGAGGAACCGGGCGATCTCGCCGGCGAGCGCACCCGCCTGGAGCTCCAGAGCCCGGCTCGCTTTCGCGTCGAGGACGCGCGTGGAGTGCTCGACGGCTTGTCTCCCCACGTCCTGGATGCGACGGGCCGCATCCACCACCGCCCAAAGGAGGGGAAAGAGGCTGAGCAGGAGGAACGCAATCAGGAGCTTGGGGAAAAGGGTCAGTCGAATTCGCAAGATGGCCCTCGCGCACAGCGGCGCGGCTCATTGTGCTCGCTCGCGCCCCGCTGCCGCAAGGGCCTCGCCTGTCGGGGCGAATCTTCCGTCGGCGGCGGCAACCTCCGGAGCCGACTACATCGTGTCCGGGCTGCACTCCGCCAGGCTGCTGCAGGTCCCTCCGACCTCGGGCTCCGTCCGTCTTCTCCATCTCCAGAGGAGACTACCGGCCTTCCGCCCGACGCCCTTCGCCGCCGCTCCCACGGGTCTGGCGGCGACCTTCAGGAACGGCGCCGCGAAGAACCCGACCGTCGCCAGGCCCATCCCGGCGAAAAACCCCGGAACGGAACCCTTCCAGACCGGAGCACAGCGTGTCAATGCATGAGTTGGGTGCGTCATGTCCGCCTCCCGGGACGCCTTGCCGTGCATCCCGCGCGCAGAGAATTCCTGGGTTCTTCCCCTTCCAACGTGTGGCTCCAATGTAAGACCCGGCTCCGGGGTGTTCAACGGGCGGTCCCGGGCCCGGCGGCGAGCTCTTCCCACCCCTCCGCTCCGCGGCACCCAGTTTCGGGCCGTTGCCCCTCCCGCGCAAAAGCGCCGTGGTCGCTGCCGGCGTCTTGCTCGACCGGAGCACGGGGTTACATTCTTAGTGGGCTGGAACGCAGATCTCATGGAGGTGAGCGATGGAAGTCCCCCTGGAGCTTTCGTTTCGGGACGTCGAGAGGACCCAGACCGTCGAAGACTTCATCCGGCGAAACGTCAAGAAACTGGAGCAAACCTGCGATCACATCGTAAGTTGCCGGATTGCGGTGGAGCAGCCGCAGAAACACCAGCGACGAGGAAGCCCCTACCGCGTACGCATCGATCTCCGGGTCCCCCCGGGCCACGAGGTCGTGGTCACACGAGAGTCCTCGGAGGGCGAGATCCACGACAGCCTTCGGAAGGTGCTGCGGGACGCCTTCGACGCCGCCCGGCGTCAGGTGAGGGGGCTTTCGGAGCGCCAACGGGGAGACGTCAAGTCCCACCCGCAGGTCGAGCAGGCGACGGGCGTGGTCGTGAGGATCTTTCCGGAGGCGGGATACGGGTTTCTGAAGACGCCCGACGGCGAGGAGGTCTACTTCCACCGTAACAGCGTGCTTCGGGGCGAGTTCGAACGGATGAAGGCCGGCACCATCGTCCGTTTCGCTTCCGAAGACGGAGAAGAAGGGCTGCAGGCGAGCACGGTGGACGTCGTCGAACTGCCGCCGAATCGCGCGGAGGCGACGACCGCCGTCATCGACTCGCCTCTCGGCTGGAGATAGGAGGCTCGGCTCTTCCCAGAGCGGGTCCGCTCAGGGGAAGGACGAGCCCCGGAGCCGACCCGCCTCGGGTCTCTGCTTCAGCTCTCCGGCCGCGAGCTCTCGTTACTCTCGAGGGCAGACCGGAAGTTCCACGGCACCAGCCCGAGCAGCCTGCCGACCACGAGCCCGGTGCCCAGGACGGTCAACATACTCAGGAGGGGCCGCTCCTCCACCTGATGCTCCACCGCGTCGACGGAGTGCCTGCTGCGCTCCCGTACCCCGTCCCAGGCGTGTCTGACTCTGGCCACCGTGGCGGCCCGCACGCCCTCGACAGCCTGCTCCCCCCCGTTGCTCCCCTTCTGGAGCTCCTTCAAGACGGAAGTAATCCCGGAAAGCTCCGAGCGGATCTTGGCGACGTCTGCCCGTAGGGCCTCGAGTTCCTTCGAAGGTTCGTGATGGCTCATCTTTCCTCTCCTGTCGCGCGGGTGGGGTCTTCCTCCAAAAAAGCTACCTTCCGGGGTGGAGCTGTCAAACTCGCGCAAGGGGTTGATCGGAACCGCGGGAAGCTGCTCCGCCCGGGCCGAGCAACTTTCAGGAGTGGCTGGCTTTTGGACGTCACCGTGGCTATGGTCCGCGCGTGATCTTACGTTTCCTTGCTTCCAGGCGGAGTCGTCGGCCGCGGGGCGGCCGCGCGACCCAAGGAGGTCGATGATGGTTCCCATAAAGAGGCTCTTACAGATTGCAGGAGCGGCACTGCTCTTCGCGAGCGCCGCGGGCGCCGCCGAGAATGCCGAACTCAAGAAGGCTCAATCGGCCGCGGAAGTCCTGAAGGAGATCCAGGCCGTACCGGAGAAGGGCATACCTCCCGCGCTGCTCGCGAACGCGCACGGCGTGGCCGTCTTCCCTGGGCTCGTGAAGGTCGGGCTCACCGTCGGCGGTGAGTACGGCTCCGGAGTGCTTCTCGTCCGCAACGAGCAGGGCGAGTGGAGCAACCCCGTGTTCGTGCGCCTGATCGGCGGGAGCGTCGGCTTCCAGATCGGGGCCCAGTCGTCCGACGTGATCCTCGTCTTCAAGACCGCAAAGAGCATCGAGGGAGTGATGAACGGGAAGTTCACGCTCGGCGCGGACGCTGCCGTCGCCGCCGGACCGGTGGGTCGGCGCGCTGAAGCGGCCACCGACGTGATGCTCAAGGCCGAGATCCTCTCGTACTCGCGCAGCCGAGGCCTCTTCGCCGGCGTGTCCCTGCAGGGGGCGGTGCTGACGATCAACGAGAAGGCCGACGACGCGTTCTACGGCGCCGAAGGCGTTACCGTGAAGGATGTCCTCGCCGGGAAGGTCGAGGCTCCTCCGGTCGCGGACACCCTCAGGCGAATGATGTCGGAGTATAGCTCCGAGAGACCTGCGTGATCCAGAGCTGCACGAGACCGGATCGCCCGGTCTCGTGCAGCTCTTTCCAGCGTTCGCTGCAACTCGCCCCGCCCGAACCGCTCTTCAAACGATCATCCCTGCGTCGCCCGCTCCGGGGCCGCTAATTGCCCTCACCGGCAGGCACCACCTCGGCGACTCGATTCCGCCGCGCGCGGGCGCCGGTCGCCTCGGGCCGACGGGGTCGCGGCCCGAAGCCGACCCGAGCTCGATCGCCGGAGCAGGCGGGCTTCAGTCGGACATCAGCTTGCCCGCCTTGGCGATGTCGTGCCGGGGGTGATCGTTGAAGATCACCGTCACTGCCTCGGCGGGGCACCCGGCGACCTGCGTCAGGGTATCCGTCACCCGGCGGGCGATCTCGCGCTTCTGTTCGATGGTCCGACCTTCCACCCATTCGATCTGGACGAGGGGCATGGCTCTCTCCTCTCTCAACCTGGAGTGCTCCCGCGGGGCCTCCTCGCCGCCTGGAGGCGCTGTCGGGAAGATGGCTCAGGGCGCTCTTGCGAGTCAAGACTGCAAGAGGCGCGAGCAGGAGCGGGGGCGTGGCCCTCCTCTTGCAAGGAGCAGGTTCGACCCCGCGGGACGGCGCAACGCGCCTTCCCCGGAGCGGTTCGGCTGTCAACTATGCGGAGGAGGGCGCAGGAAATGAGACCGGCGGCTCGCGAGTGGTTTCATAACGATTTCGGCGTGGCAGAGGCGAACGAGCGCATCGAGTATTGGTTTCACAGGGGGTACGTGATCTTCTCCGACCGCTACACCCGCTCGACCCATCTACGCGTGGTCGAGGAGCCGGAAACGAGCCGGAGAATTGTACCGGCGCTCTCGTCGGTGCCTGCCGACGAGAGAGCGCCGGGTGAGCATCGACCGGTCCGCAGCCCCACCGGACGAGCCGCCCGAGTCCCGGCGAAAGTCGCGACGGTCGGTCGGAGGACCGCCGGAGCCCGGGACCGACCGGCGCTGTAGCCTTTTCGCGACTCTGCGGCGCGGCGTCGCGGCCGCGCGAGAACGTGCCGCGGACGAGCTCAGGAAGAGCTCGGACCGGGTAGCGCAGGACGAGAGCAGGATGTGCTCGCGTCGAGGAGCCCAGGACGGGCGGGAACGACGAGCGCGGGAGCGGTCACCCAGGAGGGGCTGCAGCGTCGCGATCTTCCCCCATCGGTACGCCGGAACCGTCGCTCCCTGGCGACGGTTCCCTCCTCGAAATCGTTCCCGAGCCCGCCGGGAACCGTTCTCCCCCCGGTCGCCCCCTCCGCCATCGAGCACCTCGACTCCTCGAGAGGAGCCCCATACCCAAGAGTCGTTCCGTGCGTCATACTGCCCGAGCCCAGGAAGGAGGCTCGATTGGCAGCGGACAACACGATCTACGACCGCCTGGCGGACTCGTGGTGGGAGGAGCAGGGCGTCCTCGGCATCCTCCGGACGGCCGTCAACCCGGCGCGCGCCGAGTACTTCGGCCGGATCCTCTCCGAGCGCCTCCGGGGCGGCCCGCGGAGCGCCAGAGGACTCGACGTCGGATGCGGCGGGGGGATCCTTACCGAGGCGCTGGCCCGCCTCGGGTGCACGGTCGTGGGGATCGACCGATCCCGCCCCTCCCTGAGGGCCGCCCGTGCGCACGCTGCCGCCCAGGAACTCCCGGTCGGGTATTTCAACGCGCTCGCCGAGGCCCTGCCCTTCGAAGCGGCTTCTTTCGACTTCGTATCCTGCTGTGACGTTCTGGAGCACGTGACCGCACTTCGGCCGGTCATCTCCGAAGTGGCTCGGGTACTGCGTCCGGGAGGCCTCTTCCTCTACGACACGGTCAATCGGACCCTGCGCAGCAATGTCGTGGCGATCCGCTTCGCCCAACAGTGGCGTTGGAGCCGGTTCCTGCCTCCCCGCGTCCACGAGTGGCGCCAGTTCGTTAAGCCCCGCGAGCTCACCGAAGTCCTCGAAGAGAACGGGCTCGAGCAGCGACAGATCCTCGGCATGGCTCCGGGCGCCCACCCCCTTCGGATCGCGCTCCTCGCCATCCGCCTCAGAAGAGGCAGAATGAGCTACAGCGACTTTGGGAAGGCGCTACGGTACCGCCTGACGGCCGACACCTCCGTCTCCTACCTCGGTTACGCAACGCGGAGGTAGGGAAGCCGTCTCACCCGGGGCGGGAGCCCACGGCCTTCCTCACCGAATGCGCAACGAGAGAGGTTCCGAAGTGCGGGCGAACGCCTCCGACGCTCTCGTCGCCGAGATCGCGCGATCGATTTCGGCCGAGCAAATCGGCTTCGACGTGACCAGAGTGGCCGGGTTCGAGACCCGCCACACCCTTTCGACGACCGGTCGGGAGGGGAGGAGGGGTATCGAAGCAGCACGGTTGTGGCTCCAGGCGGAGTTGGAGAGGTTCGGTGGCGGCGCCGAGACCTGGCGTGTGGAGACGCAGCGCTTCCGCGCCGAGCCGAGCCCGCGCCTTCCCGACGGCGCGGAGGTGCGGAACGTCTACGCCGTATCCGCCGGCGCCGACCCGGCCCAGGCCCACCGTGTCTACCTGGTCGTGGCCCACTACGACTCCCGCAACAGCGACGTTCTCGACGCAGAGAGAGACTCGCCGGGAGCCAACGACGATGGAAGCGGCGTCGCGGTGTGCCTTGCCTGCGCGCGGGCGCTCTCCAGCTACCGCTTCCCGGCCACGGTCGCCTTCCTCCTCGTCTCCGGAGAGGAGCAGGCCCGGCTCGGGAGCCGGTACTTCGCCCGGTGGGCGAAGAACCTCGGCTGGCACATCGAGGGCGTGCTCTCGAATGACGTGGTGGGAGGAGATCGGCACGGGGGCGGTGCGGCCCAGCGCTCGGTCAGGGTGTTCTCGGAGGGCCTCCCCTCGACGGCCGACGGCGAGGAGGTCCGCAGGATCCGCGCCGTCGGGGCTGAGGGCGAGTCGCCCTCGCGCCAACTGGCGCGGTACGTCCAGGAGGTGTCGGAGAGGGTCCTCCCCGAGGGTCTCGCCTGCCGGCTCGTGCTGCGCCCCGACCGGTACCGCCGCGGGGGAGATCACTCCTCCTTCAATGCCGAAGGCTTCGCGGCCGTGCGCTTCACCGAAGCCCGCGAGGAGTTCCGCCATCAGCACCAGTCAGTTCGCGTCGAGGACGGCCTTGAGTTCGGGGACCTGGCGAAGTTTGTCGATCCCGGGTACGTGGCGGGTGTCGCCCGACTGAATGCTGCGGCACTCGCTTGCCTCGCCTCCTCCCCCGCGCCGCCGGTCCGGGTTCGCCTGCGCGCCGACGAGCTCGAGAACGACTCCACTCTCGTCTGGGAAGAGCAGCCCGGCAGCGCCGCGTCGGAGTTCGAGGTCCTCTGGCGGGCGACCACGGCCGAGCGGTGGCAGCACTCGCAGCGCGTCGGAAGAGCCCTGCGGGCGACGTTGCCGGTCGTGAAGGACGACGTCTTCTTTGCCGTGCGAGCTTGCGACCGCGAGGGGAGACGCAGCCTGGCCGTCGCGCCGCAACCCTGAGGCCGATCCCCTTCCGCTCCGTCGGCTCTTGGTTGCTCGGACTGGAAGATGTCCGGTACCCTGCTCATGAGTCTGCCATCTCCCTCCAGCAGTCCGAAAGGCGTGTCGCGGTGCGCATCTCCTTGATTGGAATGTCCGGCTCGGGCAAGTCGTACTGGTCCTCCAAGCTCGCGGAGCAGGGGTTCGAACGCTTCTGCTGCGATGAGCTCATTGCAGACCGACTCTCCGTCAAACTTCGCAGGCCCGACGGAAAGTCCCTGACGCTCGGCGAGTGGATGGGTCTCCCGTTCGAGCCCCACTACAAGGAGAGGGAAGCGGAGTACCTCGCCACGGAGATCCGCGTCCTCACGGACGTCATACACGAGCTCGCCCGCAGGCCGCGCGTCGACGGAGAACGGATCGTCGTCGACACCACCGGCAGCGCGATCTACACCGGAGAAGAAGTCCTCGAAGCGCTCTGGTCCCTCACCACCGTCGTCCACTTCCCCGTTCCGCCGGCGGTCCAGCACGAGATGCTGGCGGCGTACGTGGCGAAGCCCCGGCCCATCCTCTGGAGAGACCTCTTCGCCGTCGCACCCGGTGAGACGAACGACGCGGCGCTGGCGCGCTGCTACGCGCGACTCCTCGTCGAGCGCGAAGCGCGGTACGAGCGCCATGCAGACGTGCGCGTAGAGTACCAGCTCCAAAAGAGCGCCGGGTTTGGCGTCGACGATCTCCTCGACCTCGTGAGGAGCTGGGAGGCCTCCGAACTCCGGCAACCGACGCCGGCGCCCCGCGTCCGGAACTGACGCGGTCCCCCCGAGTTGCTCTTTGCGGCTTCTTGTGTATAGGTGTCTGCGAGAGGGTCGAGGTCCTCTTTCACCGAACTCGCAGAGGCAGAGGAGGGGTCGATGAATGGCAACGAGAGAGTCATCGAGCACCTGAACGCGCGCCTGGCCGAAGAGCTCGCGGCCATCAACCAGTACATGGTCCACGCCGAAATGTGCGAGAACTGGAAGTACGGAAAGCTGCACGGGGCGATCGAGAAGCGCGCCATCCAGGAGATGCGGCACGCGGAGAAGCTCATCGCCCGTATTCTCTTCCTCGAGGGGCGACCGATCGTGACGACCCTGGGGAAGCTCGCGATCGGCCCGGACGTCCAGAAGATGCACGAGTTCGACCTCGGTTCGGAGCTCGCGGGCCTCAAAGGCTACAACGAGAGATCCGCCTCAGCATCGAGGTGGCGGACTACGGCACGAAGGAGATGCTCGAGTCCATCCTCAAGGAAGAGGAGGAGCACGTCGACTGGCTCGAGGCCCATCGGGACCAGATCGCCCAGATGGGCATCCAGGTCTACCTCGCCGAACAGATCGGCTGAGGCGGTACTCCGACGGCGTTTCGCCACCCTGCTCGAGCGGCCAAGGTGCGGACCGCCCGGCTCGGAGGCGGGGAACTCCCCGCCTTCTGCTCAGAGGGTTCCGAGCCGGTCCGAAACCTGGCGAATCGTCCCCAAGTCCTCCTCCGTGAGCCGCGAGACGAGCTCCCGCCTTACGAGGTTCTGGAGCTTGGGGCTCGCATTGGCCCTGACCAGGAGCTCCCAGACCTCCTTCGGAAGGATCTTCGGATCATAGTGGATGACGAGCGATCGGGCACCCAGGTCCGCCTTCGCGCCCAAAAGGCCTCGTATCGAGAGGCGCAGGTCGAGGAGGTCGGCCAGGTTGAGGTTGAGTGCCAACAAGACTCCCTTCGGCTTGATTCTCAGCTCGATGCGGCCCGGCTCGTGCTTCACGACCTCCGTGTGACCGGCTACCTCGATCAGGCGATCGACCGCTCGCAGGACGTCCGGGCTCGGAGTGCCGTGGTTCTTCGCCGTTGCCACTGAGACACGCTCCTAGCGTTCACGCTTCGCGCGCTCCCCCGACCTCTCCTTCGTCTTCCCGGACCTGCCGCCGCCCCGTCCCCCCGCCCGCTTCGGCGAAGGCTTTTCAGCCGCGACCTTCTGACGGCGACGGGGACCCCGCTTCTTCATCGGCGCCTCGGTTTGCCGGTCCGCTCGCTTTGCGGCGGCCCCTTCAGGCTTCCGCGATCGCCGCCCTGACTTCTTGGGCCCCGGTTCCTCTCGGGGCTCGGCGGCCTCCGCACCGTGCTGCGCTTCGGCTGCGGCTCGCAGCTCTTCCTCCCCGGGCGCGGCGGACGCCGCTCCTCCGGCGACCTGCTCGCCCCAGGCGTCCGCAGGGGCAGCCCGGGACTCTCCGCCCCCTTCCTCGCCGAGCTCCCGAAGCAGCTCGTCGGCCGTGTCGCTTCCGGAGCTGCGGAGGAGCGTGAGAGCCTCCTGATAGAGCCTCTCCGCCTCCTCGTCCCCACCCTGCGCCGAGCTCCGGAGGGCTCCAAGCGGGCCGAGTAGATTCCCCAGGATCCCCGCGCCGGCCCCCGCGAGGCGCATACCGAGCCGCGCGAACCCGCTCCTCAGTCCTTCCAGCGTCTTCACGAGCCCGGCGGCCTGGCTGGGTGGCATGCTCGATCTCGGACGCCCCGAGGGCAGACTGCTCCTGGGACGTGGAAACCTCGGCATCGGACGCCTCCTCCCGCAGAAAGGAAAGTCACGCCGTAATAGTAACCATTGCATTTTGAGGCAGCTCGACGGAGTAGCCGCAGCACGCCGTTCAGTCGCTCCTCAGCAGCACGCTTCCCGAGCCCCACGAGTCGGGCTTAAGCGACAAGTGCGGGTCCCGCCGATCGCCAACGCTTCCGCCGAGGACTCGAGGCGAGGCCTCTGCGCTCTCTTCACTGCCGGAGCGCGCGGTGGTTGCGCGCGGTGGTATGGGCGAGGGCCCAGACTCGCACCAAAGTGTTCACCGGACTGTGACAAAGAAAGTTGCGAGCGAGCCTTTCCTCCAGATTCGGTAATCGATTTGCGGGACATGGATTCGACGTTGGTCAATTGCGACGGCAACAACATGGATTCTGACGCCTTATTGCAACATGCCTCGCGGCAGGAAGCCCCATTTCCTTGCAACCGAGCAATGGCACGCAGCATGCATTCGTATTCTTGTGGCCGGCCAAGCCCAGGAGAGTGATATTCGTGCACCACCTGCTTGTCTCGCTTGGAGACTAGCACACGATCCTTTACAAAACAGGGAGAGCGAGATGCGGAAACAACTGGCACTGTGCTTGAGCTTTGTGTTGGCGGCAGGAATCTCCTATGCGAGTCCGTCCTCCAAGTTCGCTGCGAACGTCAAAGACCTGACCATTGTTCCCGCCACATCTTCGGATTTCGGCTACGTAACGGTGTTGCAGATTCCCATCAAGACGCCCAACAAGAAGGACCTGTTGGTGGGCGCATCGTTCGAGACCGGCCTCTACACGCGCACGCTGGTGAAGAGCAAGCTGGGCATCTCCGATACGGAGAAGGCGACCGCGCAGCTGAACGTGAGGATTCTGGTGGACGGGCAGCAGACATACCCGGACGTCGCGCCCAATGAGGTGATCTTCGACCGGCGGCTCCAGGAGATGACCGCGACGCTCGGCGGGGTGATCTCGAGCTGCACGGACGCGAACGCCGACGGGACGATCGACGTCGCGACGGAGTGCGTCGTGACGGACGAGACGATCGAGCTCATCCTCGACACGATGGCGGCGCACCACTTCAACTTCGTCGTCTCGAACGTCGAAGCCGGCGACCACCTCTTGGAGGTCCAGGTCCTGGGAACGACCACCACGAGCTCCGGCGACGCCGGCGCCACCGTGGCGGTCGGGCGCGGCTCTCTCACCGTGGAGGAGGTGAGGGCCGTCAATCAGGGAACAGGCCTGGTGTTCGAGCAGTAGGCCGGCACCCGGGGCGGGGCGGCGACAGCTGCTCCGCCCGGTTCCCTTCCGGTACGACTCCCTCCCCGATCCTCCTCTCTCGCTCCGACAACGACTCCGCCCAGGCCCTCTTCCCGTTCTGGGGTCCAGAGATCTCTATTCCCCTGCCAGGGCGAGCAGGCGATCGATCAGCGGCTGGCTGAGGCGGTAGCCGGCCGCGGAGAGATCGGCCACCAGCGGCCCGACAGCCTCGATGAGTCCTCGTCGTTTGGCCGTGAGGAGCACGCCTCCGGTACCGACCACCTTCACGCTGGACCGACGCCCCGCTTCGCGAGCCCTGCGGTCATCCACCAGGAGAAACCGGAGCGGCACCTCCTGTGCCAGAACGATGGCCTGGGCTTCTCCAGGGTGGACCCAAGCGACGAGCCGAGAGAGGGCGGAGGAGTCCCGCACGATCTGAACCCGCAACCAGCCCTCCCTGAGCGCCTCAGCGGCAGCCTTTGCTCCGGGCCGGCCGCTTTCCACTTGGAGCTCTTCAAAGACGCACGGCGGAATCAGAACGATGCCGTAGAGATCCCGCAGGAGCCAAAGCTGTCCGATGCGCCCCAAGGCGATCAAGGGACCGGCGTCCGCCACGACGACCGGAGCGCTCACGAGGCGTTTTCTGCCTCAACATCTAGCTCGTCGGGAGAGTAGCGCACGGCATCTACTCCCGCCTGCGACAGCAGGTCCAGGAACTCTTCAGTCGAAAGGCCTGCGATCTTCGCTGCGCCGGCGAGCCCGACGTGCTCTTCCTCGAAGAGCTTGACCGCGAGGGAGCGGTGGACACCGAGCTCAAGCAGTCGCTCATCGAACGGCAGGGCCAACAGAGCCGGCTTGCCGTGCTTGGTCACGAGGGCGAGCTTCCCTTGCTCGGCGTCACGAACCAAGTCCCCCGTGCGTTCCCGCAGCTCGCGGATCGTAAAGACATCCAGTGCGTCCATCGCCGCCTCCCGGAAAGGATGTGCTACCAAATGATAGCACAACTTGGCGAGCGGAGAACGAGCTCTGTCCAGAGGTCGATGAGTGAATCTCTCCGCGTCCGCTCCCTCCCCAGAAGTCGAGCCGAAGCTAAGTGTAAGGAAAACACAGAGGTTTCCCCGCGCGCGGCCTTGACGGCCCGCCCGCAGGAACCTCACCGGGGTGCACCGGAGGCATTCCTTGGATCCTCCTGGTCACGAACTTTCCGCCGCCAGAGCCTCCATGACGTCGGCGGGCAACCGGACCGGTTTCCCCGTATCGCCGACGATCGCGTGCTCGGTATGCCCGTCGACGAGGAGTTCTCCGGCCTCGCTCTTGAGCTCGTAGGCGAAGCAGACGCGGGCGCCCCTGGCCCGCGTGACCCTCGTCTCGACGGTGAGCAGATCGTCGTAACGGGCGGGTTTCAGGTATCGGCACCGGGCCTCTATCACCGGAAGCTTCAGGCCCCTCGCCTCCACTTCGACGTAGGTGAGTCCCCGGACCCTCATGTACTCGTTTCGTCCCAGCTCGAAGATGCGCAGGTAGTTGGCATAGTAGACGATGCCCATGTTGTCGGTATCGCCGTAGATGACACGGTACGTCGCCGGGACTACCACAGGCGTTCCTTTCCGACCATGTGCGCCATGAGGCGGTGGGCGTTGCGGACGAAGATGCCGGTCGCGAGCGCGTCGAGCTCGGTGAACGCCCGCCCCCCGCTCCCGCGCCCGCGCTCGCGACTCTCATAGAGGGCGAACGGCACGGGGTCCCGGGTGTGAGTCCGCTCGGGGATGGGCGTCGGATGATCCGGCATGACGAGGAGGGCGTAGTCCCCCCCCATCGTCTCGAGGCC
Source organism: Deltaproteobacteria bacterium (assembly GCA_016218905.1). The sequence continues at coordinate 2,904 of JACRCS010000852.1, read as the reverse complement.
CCTGCGCATGGGCCCGACGACCTTCGCGTCGAAGTCCGCGATGGCGCGGAGCTTGTCGTCGAGCTTGCCGGCGTGACCGGCCTCGTCGGGCGCCTCCACGTGGAGATAGAGGAAGTCGCGCGTCTCGAGGGCGGAGAGAGCCGCCTCCACCTTTCCTTCGTAGTTCGTGTCGACATAGGCCGTCGCCCCAGGAACGCTCGGCGTCTCGAGGCCCGCCACCCTGCCGATCCCCTTCAGGAGGTCGACGGCGGAGACCACCGCGCCCTCCATCCCGTAGAGCTCCCGAAAGGCCGGCATCCGGGGCATCCTCCCCTGGCCCCAGAGCCAGATCGAGTTCGCTTCCTTCTTCTCCTCCTCTCGCCGGGCGACGTTGACCGGATGGTCCTTGAGGAGGATCTGGGAGCCGGTGATGAGATGGAGGAGCCGGTCGGCCCCGGGGCCTTCGGGAAGATAGGTGTGGATGGGCTTTCCCTGGATGTCGTGGGGCGGGACGGTCCGGATCTCGTCGAGGCCTTCCCGCCAGACGAGCACGTGCCGGTATGAGATGCCCGGATGGAATTCGAGGCCAGGCTCGCCGAGCTTCGCGGCGAGGGAGGCGACGAGCTCGCGAGCCTCGCCGGTGCTGATGTGTCCCGCGGAGAAGTCATCCATGTAGACCTCGCCCACGCCCACGAGGAGCGAGACGAGGTTGAGCCGGTAGGCGACGTCCGCGGCCGAGAGCTCGATCCCCATGGCGGCCGCTTCCAGCGGGGCCCGCCCGGTGTAGCAGGCGCTCGGGTCGTAGCCGAAGACAGAAAGGTTCGCGACGTCGCTCCCGGCGGGAAGCCCCTCCGGGACGGTGGCGGCGAGGCCCAGGGTCCCCTGGCGGGCCAAGGCGTCCATATTGGGAGTGGGCGCGACTTCCAGGGGCGTCTTTCCATCGAGCTCCCCCAGGGGCACGTCGGCCATGCCGTCGCCGAGCAGCACCGCTACCTTCATCAGCGTCATCCTTCCCGACAGTTCGAGGGAATCGGCTCGCCGCCGCTCAACCCTCGATCCGGATGAGAGCCGGCGCCCCCAGCGTGACGCCGAGCGTGTCGATCTCGCCGAGGGCCTGGCGGATGTCCGCCTCCCGAGCCTCGTGGGTCATGATGATGAGGGGCACGGCCTGGCCCGCGTCGCGGCCCTTCTGGACCACGCTCTCGATGGAAATCCCGTACTCGCCCAGCGCTCCCGAGATCTTGGAGAGGACGCCGGGCTTGTCCAGCGCCATGGCCCGCAGGTAGTACTGGGAGACGGTCTCCTCGATGGGCTTGATGACGGCCGGTTCGAGGCCGTCTTCCTGATACGCGCGGGGAGGCACCCGCCAGGCGATCCCAAGCAGGACGTTACGCGCGATCTCCACGATGTCGGCGACCACGGCACTGGCCGTCGCCCGGCGCCCGGCGCCCTGGCCGTAGTAGAGCGTAGGCCCGAGAAAATCGGCGTCCACGTAGACGGCGTTGTAGACCCCCCTCACTCCGGCCAGGAGATGGTTCGACGGGATCATCGTGGGGTGCACCCTCGCCTCCACCCGCTTTCCGTCCTGCTTCGCCACGGCGAGGAGCTTGATGTCATAGCCGAAGTCCGCCGCGTACTGGATGTCCTGGGGCGTCACGCGGCTGATCCCCTCGGTGTAGACCGCCTCGAAGGGCACCTTACGGCCGAAGGCGAGCGTGGAGAGGATCGTGAGCTTGTGGGCCGCGTCGATGCCTTCTACGTCGAAAGTCGGGTCCACTTCGGCGTACCCGAGCCTCTGGGCCTCCCGCAGCACGCGCTCGAAGGACTCGCCCTTCTCCTTCATCTCGGTGAGGATGTAGTTCGTCGTGCCGTTGAGAATGCCGAAGATCGTGTGCACCCGGTTGGCGGACATGCCCTCCCGCACCGAACGGAGGATCGGGATGCCGCCGCCCACGCTCGCTTCGAAGCCGAGGTCGACCCGCCGCTCCCGCGCCGCGGCGATCAGATCGTCTCCGTGGACGGCGAGGAGCGCCTTGTTCGCCGTGACCACGTGCTTTCCGGCCGCGATCGCGCGGAGGAGGAAGCTCTTGGCCGGCTCGTAGCCGCCGACCAGCTCGACGACAATCTCGACCTCCGGGTTCTCGAGCACCTCGGAGACGTCGGTCGTCAGGACCGAGCGGTCGAGCGGCACTCCCCGATCGGTCTCGATGTCTTTGTCCGCGATCTTGATGATTCGGAGGGTCGCCCCCAACCGGCGGGCGATCTCGTCTCCGTTTTCCTGGAGGACCTGGGCGACGCCCGCCCCCACGGTCCCGATCCCGATCAGTCCTACTCCAATCTGTCGCATCGAACTCTCCTGAACCCGCGGGCCCGAACACCCCGGCGCAAGGGAACTCGGACGTGAGGCCTCCGTCCCTCGCGAGGGTCGGCGAGGGACGACGTACCTTCACGGCCGGTGGTCGCCGTGAGCGACGGCAAGCCCAAGGACTTGGGAAAACCTGGTGCAGGGGAACAGTTATGCTACTCGATGGCTGCAAAAGGGGTCAACCGCTTTCCCGGTACGAGCCCGCTGGGAGCGACCACGTTTGACGTTCGGAAGATTTTCGTCTAAGTTAGGGCGCTCACAAAGGAACTCTGAGGAGCGCATGGAACGATTCCCCTGGCAACGAGCACTGGGCTTACTGCTCTTGCTGCTCCTATTTAGCGTTCTCGTCGAGAACCTGACCCGGCAAAGCCGTCAGCCTGCTCGGACTGTACCGTATTCGTTCTTCAAACAGGCTGTTCGAGAGGGCATAGTAACGGAGGTGACGATTTCCGAAACCGACATAACTGCGACTGCATCGCGCGAAGTGACGCCCCCCGGCAGCCCCACTCCGAGCAAGAGTCTGAGCACTCCGATGCCGCCGGTGGAAGATCCCGAGCTCT
>JACRCS010000864.1 GCA_016218905.1 Deltaproteobacteria bacterium | reverse complement strand
GCACGACCAGCAACCGCGAGATCCAGCGTTTCCCCGACACCATCGTCGAGCGGTGGGAGTCGAGGAAGACGGTCCGCACGGAGACCGAATGGCGCATCCACTTCCACTGCAAGTAACCCCCCCTCCGTGGGTTTTTCAGCACCCTCCTAGGTGAGCGGCAGGCCGGGTCCCATCGGCGCAGCGGCCTCCCCGCTCGCCCTCTCGGCGAGGATCTGTTTCGTCCGCGCGACGACCTGCTTGGGCGTTGCCGTGCTCTTTACGAGGAAGTGCCGGATTCCGAGCTGGGCCGCCGCCTCCCGGTACTCCGGCTGGTCGTAGCTCGTCACGATCATCAGAGTGGCCAGGGGATGCGTAACCGCGATGTGCCGCGCCAGCGAGAGCCCTCCCTCCCCCGGAAGGTGCAGGTCCAGCAGGACGACGTCCGGCTTGAAGCTCCGGAGCCGGTGGAGGGCCTCGCTCCCATCCTCGGCCTCCTCGACGACCAGGTCGGGAATGTGTCTGCGCAGCACCTGGCAGACCACTTCCCGATAGACGGGACAATCTTCCACGACAAGTCCGTTCGGCATGGGAGCTCCGGGGTTGGAGTGCCACGTAGGAGAAATCCTACAACCGGAGCTGATATTACACCCCGATTGTAAACTCTCCAGGGGGTAGTTCCCCTATTCTTCCGGTGCGGGTATCTCCGCCTCTCGTCAGCCGGGCGCTCGCCGGCCTCAGGCGGGTGACTGTCCGTGTGGAGGGTCTCGCCCTACTTGCCGCTGAGTTGGGCCGGCAACCGGGAGGCGCCCCCGACGCACGCGTTGACAGTGGGAGATAGGGCAGGATATATTCCAAACCTCGTTTTCCAATTTCGCAGTGCAAAACCTGCCGGTCGGGCTCCGCCCCTGGACAGGGAAGTTTTTGGGGGCAGAGATGGCAGAGAGGTCCGGGCGCCCCAGGAAAGCAGGTTCGGAGCGCTACCACATCCGGGCGGTCGAACGCGCGCTGTCCGTCCTGAATGCGTTCACGTTCTCGTCCCACGAGCTCTCCCTCAAGGAGATCGCGGCCCAGACCGGGCTCTCAAAGCCCACGGCCTTCCGCATCCTCTCCACGCTGGAGCGGCACAGCTACATCGCGTTCGATCCGGCTTCGGTGAGCTACCGGCTGGGCTCGAAGCTCCTCGAGCTGGGCGGGGTCGCGTTCTCGTCCCTGGAGCTCCGAAAGGTGGCGCGGCCGTTCCTCAACCGCCTCCAGGCCGACACCGGCTCCACCGTTCTCCTCGCCACCTTGATGGATGACGCGCTCGTGTACATCGACAAGCGCGAGACGGCCGGACCGATCCGCATCGCCTCCGATATCGGCTGGCGGCGGAGCCCCCACTACGGCATGCTCGGCCAGGTGCTCATGGCCTATCAGGAACCCGACGAGGTCCAGCGGCTGCTGGCCGCGTCCCCGCTCACTGCCGACACGCCGTACAGCCTCTCCACCCCTGAGGCCTTCCGCGCGCGCCTCGAGCAGATCCGCTGCAACGGCTACGTCGTCGAGTTGAACGAGGCGATCGAAGGAGTTTGGGGCGTGGCGGCGCCGGTGCTCGCGTTCGATAGCCGGGTCGTCGCGGCCGTCGGCGTCGCGTCCCCCGTCTCGGAGCGCTCGCAGAGCCGCGTCAGCGAGCTCGTCGCCGCCGTTCGGGAGTGCGCCCGGGGAATCTCCGAAGTCATGGGCTACCGCCCCGAGCGCCGAAACGACGCCGCGCCGGCCGGAGGAGAATGAAGCTCCTCGCCGCCTACGCGAACCCGCGGGTCCTGTGGGTCCTCCTCCTGGGGTTCTCCTCCGGGATCCCGCTCGCGCTCACCACGACGACGCTCCAGGCTTGGATGCAGGCCGAGAAGGTCGACCTGCGGGTGATCGGTATCTTCTCGCTGGTGGGGCTCCCGTACACGGTGAAGTTCCTCTGGTCCCCGCTCATGGACCGCTTCGCCCTGCCCTTCCTCGGTCGGCGACGCGGCTGGATGCTGGCGTCCCAGGTGGGCCTCATCGCCGCCGTGGCGGCCATGGCCTTCTCCGATCCGGGAAGCGCCACGGCCGCTTTCGCCGCCCTGGCGTTTCTCGTCGCTTTCTTCAGCGCGAGCCAGGACATCGTCGTCGACGCGTACCGGACCGACGTCCTCCAGCCCCACGAGTTCGGCCCCGGGGCGAGCTCCTACATCCTCGGCTACCGGATCGCGATGCTCACCTCCGGCGCCGTGGCCCTCATCCTCGCCGACCGGCTCCCCTGGCGCGCCGTCTACCTCCTCATGGCGGGCTGCGTCCTGGTAGGCGTCGCGGCCAGCATGCTCGCGCCCGAGCCGAAGGGCAGCGGCTCCGCTCCCAAGACGCTGAGGGAGGCGGTGGTCGAACCCTTCGTCGAGTTCCTGACCCGGCCCGGAGCCGCGGGCGTGCTCTGCTTCCTCGTCCTCTACAAGCTCGACGTCGTCATGGCCCAAGCGCTGACGACGCCGTTTCTGCTGGAGCTCGGCTTCACGAAGACCGACGTCGGCGCGGTGACGAAGGGCGTCGGCATGGCGGCCACGATCCTCGGCGCCTTCGTCGGCGGCGGCGTCGTGGCCAAGGGCGGGATGAAGTTCTCCCTCTGGTTCTTCGGCATCCTCCAAGCGGCGTCCGGCCTCTCATTCGCCGTGCTGGCGCGCCTGGGCCATCATTACCCGATGATGGTCGCGGCCATCGGCGTCGAGAACCTCTGCAGCGGGATGGGGACCGCCGCCTACGCCGCTTTCCTCATGAGCCTCTGCAACAAGCGATTCACTGCGACGCAGTACGCCCTCCTGACGAGCCTCATGGCGCTCACCCGGGTGGTCGTGGGCGCCCCCACGGGCTTCGTCGCGGAGGCTGTCGGCTGGCCGCTCTACTTCCTCATCAGTACGCTCGCCGGCGCTCCCGCCCTCCTCCTCCTTTTGGGCTACTCCCGGTGGACGATCCCGGGAGAGGCCGAGTCGGCCTGAGCAGGCGTCTCACCCCCCGTAGCCCCAGGTGGACTGAGACAATCGGCGGGGCAGGCCCCGCCCTACTCCCGGCCTGCAAGGCCGGGCGACGTACCCGGCAGGACGTAGGGCGGGGCTTGCCCCGCCGGCTCTTCCCGCACATTCCTGTGCCTCGCTCCAGGACGTCCCGGAGCGCGCGAGTCGATCCCACCATTGACAGATCGGCGCACCTCGTTAGGCTTTCCGCGAAGTCCCCGACGGGCGCGTCTTCCGTCCCATCAAAGAGGAGGAGTCCCATGGCAGGAACTAGTGGGGCGCAGCCGAGCATCGGCTCGCTCTGGGCCGATCAGTTGCGCATGTGGAACGCTTGCGGATCTCTCCTGCGCGAACAGTCGGAGAGGGTGCTGAACCTCTGGGGCCGTCAGGCCTTCGAGCTCCAGCGGCGCGGGCAGAGGTTCGTCGTCGAGCAGATGCGGTTTGCCGGCCGGCTCGGCTCCGGGCTGTGCGAGGCGTGGGTGCCGAGGGCCGCCCCTCGGCCGCAAGACCAGGCCCGGCCGCCCCAGAAGGAGCCTCAGCTCGGGCGGGGCGCGGCGGGCCCCGAGCCACCGCGCAGACCGCCTGAGGTAGCGCCGCCGTCGGCCCCCGAAACGAGGCCTTCGGCAGCGGCCGAAGCGGGTCCGGAGCCGACCGCCGAGGCGGCTCCGCGGCAGCCGGAGGCGCCGCAGGCTCCGCTGGAGAGTGCCGGGGCCGAACTGCCCCGCGTCGTACCCGAGTTCCTCCCTCCGGAGCCCTCAGGCGAGGAGAAGGCAGAGCTCGGAGGAGTCGCGTGGCAGGATCTCGAGCCGTGCCCGCCGGGCACCGAACCCGAGGAGGAAGCCCCCGTCCTGGGTCCCGCCGGGGCGCAGGTCTCGCGGGCCAAGCGGAAGTGCCGGCCGAAGTCCCCCAAGGCGGTACAGGGGAAGGGTTCCAAGACCGTCCAGTGAGCCGCCGGGGCGCCGGGAGGCTGCTCTGCCGGCGGCTTCTCGCCGAAGGCTTCCGAAGGCGCGGGGCGTGAGGGCCCGGGCGGTCAGCTCCCGTCCGGGCCCGGCTTCTGGTCGGGCTTCTCCGCCCAGCTCGCGAGCCGCTCGGGCTTCAGCAGGAAGTAGTAGAGTTTCCCGCTGTAGGCCTGGCGCCCCGCGATCTCTCCCGCGGCGTCGCCGAGCCCCACGTAGATGTCCCCCCGGCCCGGGGCGCGGATGGCGCCGCCGGCGTCCTGGTCCACCATGAGCTGCTCGAAGGGCTCGGCCCCGCCGCCGGGCGCGGCGAGCTTCGTCTTGACGAGGACGACGCCGGCGCGCGGGTAGATCGCCTTGTCGGTCGCGAGCGATCGGAGCGGCGTCACCTCGAACCCGAGGCAGCCGGTTGGCCAGTTGTTGGGCGACGTCTCCCTGAAGAAGATGTATCGGTCGTTGCGGTTGAGATACCCGTCGAGCTCGTCCGGGTGCTCCCGGAAGAAGGCGTGGATCGACTGGGTGTTGATCTTCTCCTTCTCCATCCGGTTCTCGGCCGCCAGGAGCTTGCCGATGCTCGTATAGGGCCGGCCGTTGTTGGCCGCGTAGCCGAGGTAGATCGGTCCGTCTCCGCCGACGAGCTCCAGCCGGGCGGCCCCCTGGACCTGCACCAGGAACGCCTCGAACTTGTCCTTGAACCAGGCGATCTCCTGCCCGGCGAGCCCCAGCCGCGCGGGGTCCTGCTCGATCTCGGCCCGCGTCGGATAGGGGACGATCTTGCCTCCGAGGCTCCGGCCGAGCACCTGGTCGGTGGCGGGATCGACGAGCAG
>JACRCS010000867.1 GCA_016218905.1 Deltaproteobacteria bacterium | reverse complement strand
GCATGCTCCGGACCGAGGACGGAGAGGTGACGGAGGGGCCGATCGTCTTCGACGGGACGCGGGTGGACCGCCACGGGCCCGAGGCGATCGCCGCCCTGGGCATGAGCCAGGCGATGGAGGGGAGGCGCGTGCTGGAGCACCTGACGGTCGAGGAGAACCTCCTCGTCGGCGCCTACTGTCGCAAGGACCGGTCGAGGATCCGGGGCGATCTCGAGATGGTCCTGGAGTACATGCCGCCGCTCAAGAAGCTCCTCCACCGGGTGAGCGGATACCTCTCCGGCGGTGAGCAGCAGATGCTCGTCATCGGGCGCGCCTTCATGGGCCGTCCGAAGCTCATGCTCCTCGACGAGCCCTCCCTGGGACTCGCGCCCCTCATGGTGGAGGAGATCTACCGGGTCATCCGGCGCATCAACGCGGAGCAGGGCATGTCGATCCTCCTCGTCGAGCAGAACGCCATGGTAGCCCTCGACATCGCCCATTACGGCCACGTGATGGAGAACGGAAGGGTGGTCCTCTCGGGCCCGGCGGACGTCCTGCGGGACAACGAGGACATCCGGGAGTTCTACCTCGGCCTCTCCACCGGCGAAGCGAAGAAGAATTACCGCGAGATCAAGCACTACCGGCGGAAGAAGCGATGGCTGGTCTAGGCCCGGAAGAAGGCGGAGGGGGCAAGGCCGACACCTGGCCGAAGCTCCTCGCCGAGAACTACGGCAGGTTCGGCGATCGCCGCAAGGCCATGCGCCATAAGCGCTACGGCATCTGGCAGCCGTACACCTGGAAGGACTACTACCTCGACGTCCGGCATCTCGCCCTGGGGCTCCTGTCGCTGGGGTTCAAGGCCGGCGACAAGCTCCTCATCCTGGGCGACAACGCGCCCCAGTGGTACTGCGCCGAGCTCGCGGCCCAGGCGAACCATGGTGCGGCGGTGGGCGTCTACCCGGACCTGACAGCCCGGGAACTCCGCGTCCTCGCCGGTAAGGCGGACGTCCGCTTCGCGGTGGTCCAGGACCAGGAGCAGGTGGACAAGCTCCTCGATGTGAAGGAGAGCCTGCCGCTCCTCGAGCGAATCGTCTTCTGGAATTACAAGGGCCTCGCCCACTACCGCGAGCCCCTCCTGGCGGGCTGGCGGGAGATCCTCGACCTCGGGCGGCAGCACGAGAAGGAGAACCCGGGGCTCTTCGAGAAGAACGTGGAGAGCGGGTCGGCCGACGACGTCTGCGCCATCGTGTACACCGGGGGAACGTCGGGCTCGGAGCCCAAGCTCGCGGTCCACTCGTACCGGACCATGCGGGAGGGGAGCGAGCGATACCGAAGGCTCGATCCCTGGCAGGAAACGGACGAGGTGATCCCTCACCTGCCGCCGGCGGGGATCACGGGTCAGTGGACCGGGATCGGCTGCCACCTGCTCTCGGGCTGCATCCTGAACTTCGCCGAGGCGCCGGAGACGCAGGTCCGGGACGAAAAAGAGGTCGGGCCCAACGTCGTCGTGCACGCGGCGAAGGTGTGGGAGAGCGCCGCCGCGAGGATGCAGGCCCGCATTCTCACCGCCGGGGGGCTGAAGAGGGCCTTCTTCCGCGTCTTCATGCCTGTCGGGTACCGGATCGCGGATTCGGCCTTCGGCAGGGCCGAGCCCGCGGTGGGCAGGGGCGCGCTCTACAGGCTGGCCCACACCCTGCTCTTTCTTCCGATGAAGCGGAAGCTCGGCCTGGCTCGCGCGCGAATCTGTTACAGCACCGGCGCCCTCCTCAGTCCCGAGGCGCTTCGCTTCTACCGTGCGCTCGACGTCCCGCTGAAGAGCGTCTACGGGACGACCGAGGGCGGCGTCCTCGGTGAAGTCCGGCCCCAGGGCTTCGACGCGAAGCGGGTCGGCCTCGTCCTGGACGGCGCGGAGGCGCGCCTTACGGCCGACGAGGAGATCGCCTATCGGCAGCCCGGGCTCTTCCTCGGGTACTACAAAGACCCGGCGGCCACCGCCGCCGTGCTCGAGGACGGCTGGTTCCGCAGCGGCGACTGCGGCTCCCTCGAGAACGGCAACGTTGTTTTCCTCGACCGCATCCGGAGCATGGTCCGACTCCCCGGCGGCGGAAAGCTGGCCCTCCAGTGGCTCGAGAGCCGGCTACGGTCGAGCCCCTACATCAAGGACGCGTGGGTCTTTCTCGGGCCCGGCGGAGGGCACCCCTCAGCCGCCGTGGTGATCAATTACGGCGCGGTGAGCAGGTGGGCCGGGCAGCGGAGGATCCCGTTCCACACCTTCCTCGAGCTCTCGCAACGGCCCGAGGTTTACGAGCTCGTGGGGCGGGAGATCGAGCGGCTGAACGCCGACCTGCCCCCGGACAACCGGGTGGAGAAGTACGTGAACCTCCACAAGGAGTTCGATCCCGACGAGGGCGAGCTTACGAGGACCCGGAATCTGAGGAGGGGAGTGCTCGTGGAGCGATATCGCGAGCTGATCGAGGCGGTCTGCGCGGGGCGGTCCGAGGCCCGGCTGGAGAGCGGGGAGACCGGCGGTCCGGACGCGAGGCAGGTCGCCCTTACCATCGCCTCCGTGGGGGCCGCCCGATGACCTTTCTGCTGCAGCTCGTCGTGACGGGGTTTTCGCTGGGGATGATCTACGCCCTGATCGCGCTCGGGTTCGTGATCATCCTGAAGTGCTCCAACGCCTTCAACATCGCCCAGGGCCACTTCGTACTGATCGGCGGGTATGTCGGCTACACCCTCCTCGTCCCCCTACACCTGCCTCTCTGGGCGGCCATTCCCATGGCCATCGGGATCGCCGCACTGCTCGGGGCCGCGATCGAGCGCCTGGCCCTTCGGCCCCTGGTCGGCCAACCCGACCTGGCCGTCGTCATGATGACGATCGCCCTCTCCACGGTACTGGAGGGCATCGTCACGCTCATCTGGGGCGGGGAGTACAAGACGTACCACGGAGTGCTGCCGACCTACACCCTTGCGCTCGGCGGCATCTCCGTGCCACCGGAGTCGCTCATCGGGCTCATGGTGGCGGTCGTCGCGGTTGCCCTCCTGATGTTCGTCTTCCGCTACACCCGGATCGGCCTCGCGATGCGCGCCACCGCCGACGATCTCAAGGTCGTCCAGAGCCTCGGGATCAAGGCGACGACGGTCTACGCCGTCTCCTGGGTCATCGCGGCGGTGCTGGGCGTGATCGGCGGAATCCTCCTGGGCGGCGTCTCGGGGGTGATGATCCCGCTGGCGGAAGTGGGCCTCAAGGCCTTCGCCGTGGTCCTCCTGGGCGGGATCAACTCGATCGGCGGCGCCATCGTCGCGGGGGTGATCCTCGGTGTCCTCGAGAACGTCGCTGCGGGCTACCTCGACCCGCTCGTCCCCGGCGGCGGGTTCGCTCAGATCTTTCCCTTCGTCGTCATGCTCGTCGTGCTCGTCTTCAAGCCCCACGGCCTCTTCGGGACGGCGAGGATAGAAAGGATCTAACCCTGGAACGGAGCGCACTGAAGGAGAGCTACGCCCAAGACATGGCGGTCTTCCGCACGGCGGGCGAGTGGCGCTGGTTGCTCCTCTTCCTCGTTCTCCTCGTCGCCTGTCCCGCCTTCGCGAGCGAGCGGGTCCTCACGATCCTGACGATGATCGGGATCGCGATCATCAGCGTCCAGGGCCTGAACATCCTGACGGGCTACTGCGGGCAGATCTCCATCGGGCACGTGGGTTTCATGGCCGTCGGGGCGTACACTTCGGCCATCCTCACCGCCACCCTCGGCTGGCCCTTCTGGATCGCGCTGCCCTGCGCGGCCCTGGCCGCGGGCGCGGCCGGGCTCGTGTTCGGCTTGCCGTCTCTAAAGATCCGGGGCTTCTACTTGATCATGGCGACCGTCGCCGCCCACTTCATCATCATCTGGCTCGTGCTCCACCTCCGGGACCTTACGGGCGGTCCCGACGGCATGCCGGTCCCGAAGCCCCAGTTCGGGAGCTTCGTCTTCAACTCGAAGGCGAGCTTCTACTACCTGGTGCTCGCCGTCGGGGCCGTCGGCACCTACGCCGCCGTGAACATCGCGCGGACGCGGGCGGGGAGGGCCTTCGTCGCGATCCGCGACAACGACCTCGCGGCCGAGGTGATGGGGATCAGCCTCTGGAGCCACAAGCTCCAGGCCTTCTTCATCGGTTGCGTGTACGCGGGGGTGGCCGGCGCCCTGCTGGTCCACTACTACGGGTTC